>CAJYIG010000220.1 GCA_913774725.1 uncultured Curtobacterium sp.
GTGAAGATCGTCGGGACCATGAGTCCGGCGAGGAACACCCCGAAGACCTTGTCGCGCCCTGGCCAGCGCAGCCGGGCGAAGGCGTAGGCGGCTCCGGCGGAGAAGAACACCTGCCCGACCGTGATCATCGTCGCGGTGAGGACCGAGTTGAGCAGGTACTGCCAGAAGTTGATCGCCGCGCCGGAGCCGCCCTGCGCGAGGGCCTCCTCGGTGGACTGCAGGCCGAAGACCCGCTCGAACCCTCCCAGACTGAAGCCGGTCGGCAGCAGTGAGGTGGGATCGGCGGAGATCGCGCCGTTCGACGACAGCGCCGTGCGGAGGATCCAGTAGAAGGGGAACAGGGTCACGACGATCACGGCGATCATCGCGGTCCAGGCGAGCACCCGTCCGACCGAGGGCTTCGGACGCGGGGGCTTCGCTCCGCGGGTGGTGAGGGCGCGCGTGGTGGTGGGTTCGACCACCGGGGGCAGGGTGCTGGTCATCGTCGACTCGCTTCCGGTTGCTTCGGTGGCCGTCAGTCCAGGTCGCTCTCGCCGGAGCGCGAGAGTCGGTACTGGATGATCGTGATGATGCTCAGGACGACGAGGAGTGCCACCGAGACGGCGGACGCGTACCCGAACTGGAACCGGCCGAAGGCCAGGTTGTAGATGTAGTTCTGCACGACGTTCGTCGCGTTCGCCGGACCGCCCTGGGTGGTGATCGCGACCGTGTCGAACACCTGGAACGACCCGATGATCGTGATGATCAGGACGAGCGACAGGATCGGGCGGAGCAGGGGCACCGTGATGCGCCAGAACATCTTCCACTCGCTCGCGCCGTCGATGCGGCCGGCCTCGTAGACGCTCTCGGGCAGTGCCTGGAGGCCGGCGAAGATGAGGAGCGCGGTGTACCCGACGTTCCGCCAGACGTTGATGAACGCGATGGTCGGGATGCCCCAGACGTCGCTCTGCAGGAACGGGATGCGGCCGACCCCGATCGCGGACAGGATCTCGTTGCCGATGCCGAGCTGCGTGTCGAGGATCCAGAGCCAGATGAGCGCCGCGACGACGTTCGACACCAGGTAGGGCGCGAGCACGATGCCCCGCACGAAGGTCGACTGCGTGAGCCGGTGCATCATGACGGCGATGAACAGCGCCAGGACCGTCTGGAAGCCGATGTTCAGCACCACGTACTCGACCGTGACGGCCATCGAGTTCCAGAAGATCGAGTCCTGGACCAGGCGCTCGTAGTTCTGCAGGCCCGTGAAGACCGGTGGGGTGAGCAGGTTGTACGTGGTGAAGCTGAGCCAGATGCCCCGGATCGTCGGCCAGAGCAGGAAGACCGCGAAGCCGACCGACGCGGGGGCGATGAACACGAGCGCGAGCCACAGGTCGTTCCGCCGGCGGCGGCGTGGCGTGGTGGTCCGGGCACGTGCCGGGTCGGCGCTCCGTGCGGTCCGTGGTGGTGCCGTCACCAGGGGTGACGACAGTGGGCTCTCGGTGGCCATCGCGACTCCTTCGTCTGCGGTGGACTGACGTCGGCAGTCCGTGGCCGGGAATCTACACGTGGGGACTCGACGTCACAAGCATCGATTTGTGGCGCGCTCCAAGGGGTTGTCACGTGTAGAACGCTGTGGCAGGCTGGGCCGCGATCGCGACGGAGCGACCTGCTCGGCGACACGTCCCCCCCACCTCGGAAGGTCACTGATGATCAGCATCGGAATGGTCGGAGCCGGCCAGTTCGCGCCCCAGTTCGCCAAGCTCTTCAAGATCCACCCGGACGTCGACCGGGTGGTCGTCACCGACGTCGTCGAGGGGCGCGCCGAGGACCTCGTCGCCGCTCAGCACCTCGACGGCACGCTCGAGGACTTCGACGCCGTCCTCGCCTCGGACGTCGACGCCGTCGCGATCTTCACGCAGCGGTGGACGCACGGCCCGCTCGTCGTCCGCGCCCTCCGGGCCGGCAAGCACGTCTACTCCGCCGTGCCGATGGCGATCACGGAGGACGAGATCGCCGCGATCATCGAAGCCGTCCGCGAGACCGGGCTGACCTACATGATGGGCGAGACGAGCCACTACAACCCCGCCACCGTCTTCGCGCGGAAGCGGGTCGCCGAGGGCGCCTTCGGCCGGCTGTTCTACGCCGAGGGCGACTACGTCCACGACATGGACCTCGGCTTCTACGCCGCCTACCAGTACAGCGGCGGCGAGCAGTGGAAGCGCACCGCGAGCTACCCGCCCATGCTCTACCCGACGCACTCGGTCGGTGGTGTCCTCGGCGCGATCCCCGGGCACGCGGTCAGCGTCAGCTGCATCGGCGTCAAGGACGACCGCGACGACGGGGTCTTCGACAAGGAGGTCAGCCAGTTCGACAACGACTTCTCGAACGCGACCGCCCTCTTCGAGCTCGACAACGGCGGCGTCGTCCGGATCAACGAGATGCGCCGGGTCGGCTACCCGTCGCACCTCCGCGAGTCCCGCTTCCGGTACTTCGGCACCGAGGCGAGCTTCGAGCAGCTCGCCACCGTCAGCGTGTGGCAGGACAAGGAGGCCGTGCACGACGTCAGCGACCAGATCGACACCCGCCCGACGATGGAGCTCGACGACCCGCGTCTCGCCGACGTCGACCCGGCCCTCCGCGACGCGTTCGTCTCCGGCTACGCCCCGGTGCACGACGTCGACCGGCTGCCCGCCGAGTTCGACGGGGTGCCGACCGGACACGAGGGCAGCCACCACTTCCTGGTCGACGACTTCGTCCGCGCGGTCGTCGACGGGACGCTGCCCCCGGTGAACGCCTGGGTCGCCGCGCGGTACACGCTGCCCGGCATCGTCGCGCACCGCTCGGCCCTGCAGGGCGGCGTCCGGCTCCCGGTGCCGGACCACGGGGACGCACCCGAACCCGTCACCAGCACCGTCTCGTCTAGGATCGCGAGCGAGTAACCCGCCTCGTGCGGCCCGGCCCGGCCCCGTCCCGCGACGGAGCCGGGCCGCTCCTGTCGGCCCGAGTGGTCGACCGACCGACCGACGAAGGTGATCCCGTGAGCGTGCCGACCAACCCGAGGGCGGTCACCCGCGCGGACGTCGCCCGGTACGCGGGCGTGAGCACCTCGGTCGTCAGCTACGTCGTACACGACGGGCCGCGCCCGGTCGCTGCCGACACGGCTGCACGGGTGCGCGAGGCGATCCGGGTCCTCGGCTACCGACCGAACGCGAGCGCCCAGGCGCTCCGGACCGGCTCGTCGAAGATGCTCGGCCTGATCGTGCCCGAGCTCGACAACCCCTTCTGGTCGGAGCTCGCGGTGGCCGTCACGCACGCCGCAGCCGCCCGGGGGTACGACGTCCTGATCGCGAACAGCGACGGCGACGCCCAGCAGGAGCGGGAGCGACTCCGCACCCTCTCCGCCCGCCAGGTCGACGGCATCATCGTGACGAGCATCATGACGCACCCGGACCTGTCGTCGACGACCGACCCCGGCATCCCGATGGTGCTGCTCAACACCTTCTTCGAGGTGCCCGAGTACGCGAGCATCGGCGTGGACGCCCTGCGCGGCGCCCGCGAGGGCACGCAGCACCTCATCGACCACGGCTACCGGGAGATCGGGCTCGTCATGGGGCACACCGGCTCGATGGAACTCCGCGAGCAGGGGTGGATGCAGGCCCTCCGAGCCGCCGGGCTGCCGGACGGTCCGATCGTCCGCTGCTCGTTCGACCGCGCCGGCGGCTACGAGGCGGGCCTGCGGATGTTCGACGGCGGCGCCGGACCACGGGCGGTGTTCGTCAGCTCCGACCTGCAGGCCGTCGGGCTCCTGCGTGCGCTGTACGAACTCGGGCTCCGTGCGCCGGACGACGTCGCCGTGGTGTCGTTCGACGGCGTGGCCGAGGCGGACTACACGAACCCGCAGCTCACCGTCGTCCGGCAGCCCGTCGAGGCGATGGCTGCGGCCGCGGTCGACCGGGTGCTCGCACGGGAGGACCCCGACGCCCACCACCTCGACCTGGTGCCGGCGGAACTCGTGCTCGGCGCGAGCTGCGGCTGCGACGTGCGGCGCTGATGTTCTACAGCATGTAGAGTCGGCGGTCGTGCGGCACGGTGCCGCACATCCGCCCGACAGGACCCCGCGCTCCGATGCCCGTCACCGCCCCGCCGCCGTCCCGCGGCTGGTTCACCCAGCTCCTCCTCCGTCTGCACTTCACCGCAGGGCTCTTCGTCGGCCCGTTCGTCCTGGTGGCCGCGCTCTCCGGCGCCGTCTACGCCGTCGCACCGACCATCGAGCAGAGCGTGTACCGGCAGGAGCTCACGGCTCCCTCGACGGCGCCCGCACTCCCCCTCGCCGATCAGGTCGCCGCCGCCGAGCGGTACGTCGCCGAGCGCCACCCGGACGACACCGTCGCCGAGGTCCGACCGGCCCCGGAGCCCGGCACCACCACGCGCGTGATGTTCACCGAGGAAGGACTGCTCGAGTCCCAGACCCGCGCGGTGTTCGTCGACCCCGGTGACGCCGCGGTGCGCGGGGACCTGCCGGTGTACGGCACGTCGGGCTCGCTCCCCTTCCGCACGTGGATCAGCACCGTGCACCGCAGCCTGTTCCTCGGCGACGTCGGACGGCTCTACAGCGAGACCGCGGCCTCGTGGCTCGGCATCGTGTCCCTGGCCGGCATCGGGCTGTGGGCGTTCCGCGTCCGACGAGCCCGTCGGAAGCGCGACCTCGTGCTGCCGGACAACCGGGTGACCGGGTACCGACGGACGTTCTCGTGGCACGCGGCGACGGGCGCATGGGTGCTCCTCGGCGCACTGTTCCTGTCGGCCACGGGCATCACCTGGTCGCACTTCGCGGGCGACAACGTCAGCACGCTCCGCTCGGCGCTCAGCTGGCAGGCGCCGACGGTCGACACCGCACTCGACGGCTCGTCGGCGTCGGCGTCGGGCGGCGAGCACGCCGGTCACCACGGCGGCAGTGCGATGTCGATGGGCTCCTCGACGACGACGCCCGAGCAGTTCGACCAGGTGCTCGCGGTCGCCCGCGACTCCGGCGTCCGTGCAGCCGAGGTCCGGATCCGCCCGCCGGCGACGGCCGGCACCGCGTGGACGGTCGAGGAGATCAAGCTCAGCTGGCCGGTCGCGATGAACGCCGTCGCCGTGGACCCGAGCACGATGACGGCGGTGTCCGAGGTCACCTGGGCCGACTACCCGCTCATGGCGAAGGCCGCGAAGCTCGGCATCAACACGCACATGGGGGCACTGTTCGGGCTGGCGAACCAGGTCGTGCTGCTCCTGGCGGCACTCGGGATCGCAGCGATGGTCGTGTTCGGGTACGTCATGTGGTGGCAGCGCCGACCGGCCGGTGCGCGCTTCGGTCGCGCCCCGGCAGTGGGAGCGCTGGCCCGGGCCCCGTGGTGGGGCACCGCCGCGGTGGTCGTCGTCGCCGTCGGCCTCGCACTGCTGCTGCCGGTCGTCGGGGTCACCCTGCTCGGGTTCCTGCTGGTCGACGCCCTCCTCGCCACCTCCGGTCGGCGGAGGGCCCGGCAGTAACCTGACGGGGTGACCGGGGCGAGCACACAGGAGCAGCGGGGCTGGCGATCGACGGGTCGGGCAGCCGTGTACTGGGTCCTGGCGGGACTCGGCGTGCTGGGCGGTGCGGCCACCTGGCTGTTCCTGTTCCTCATGACGGAGGAGGCGACGCGCGGCGCGACCCCGGACCGCTCGGGCCCGAACCCGAACTCCGGCCTCGCGTTCGGCGGCCTCCTGGTGGGGCACGTCGTCGGCCTCGTCGTGCTCGTCCTCGCGGCGCAGTGGGCACGGCGCGACCCGCGGTCCGCGGTGCGGTTCGCCGCCGTCGCGTTCATCGCCGACTCGCTGCTCGGGCTCGTGCTGTCGCTCCTGACGACGGGAGGCGCGCTCGTGGCCCCGTGGCCGCAGCGTCCGTACCAGCCCTGAGGACGGTCCGGTCAGGACCG
>CAJYIG010000221.1 GCA_913774725.1 uncultured Curtobacterium sp.
CTGGAGTTCAGACGTGTGCTCTTCCGATCTCCAGGGATCCGACGCGAGCGAGGGTGCGAGGGCACCTGCCGTGGCCGTCACGAAGCGGTAGCCGGCCGCACTGCCGTTGCCGCGCAGGCCGATCGCACCCCTCGTCAGGCAGTCGGCCGACGACTCCGAGACGCTCACGCGCGTCCAGTCGTTCGCACCGACGGTCGACGACCAGGCGGTGATGCCGCATCCGGCTGCCTGGACGACCAGGTGGTAGAACTGCCCGTTCCGCAGCGTGCCGGGGACGGTCGACTGCGCCAACCGGGTGGAGGTCCCGCTGACCGTCCGGTCGATCGACAGCGCGTTCTCGCCGAGGCCGAGGCCGACCGAGTACCCCGTGAAGGCGTTCGTACCCGCGGCGGGAGCGGTGACCCGGACCAGGAGTCCGGCGTCGGTGCCGCTGTTCACCTGCACGTCCGCCTGCATCGTGTAGTCGGTCCACGCGGGGTCACCGGTGACGGCCTTCGGTCCGTCCGACGAGCCGGACGTCTCGGTCAAGGTGCCGTAGCCGAAGGACGTCTGTGTCGTCCACGAGCCGCCGTAGGTCCGCCAGGCACCCTGACCACCCGCGAAGGAGTCGCGGAACGGCAGACCCGTCACGGCGTAGTCGCCGACCGTGGTGGCGGTGCTCCCGTTCGACGTCGTCGCGGTGTAGGCCGCGGTCGTGCCCGGACCGGTCGCGGCGAGGCCGGTCAGCACCGCGACGACCACCACGAGCGCCCCGGCGAGCACGATCCGTGTCCGGGCGATCATGCCGGGACCGGCGGGACGACCGGCGGCTCCGTCGCCGGATCGGTCGTCGCGTCCGTCGCGCGGTCCGCCGGGCGGTGGGTCGCGCGGTCCGCCGGGCGGTCGGACGAGCGATCCGTCCGGCGATCGGTCCCGCGATCCGTCGGGCGGGCTCGCGCGCGGTCCGTCGGGCGGCCCGTCGGGGTGTCCGCCGCGTCCGTGCGCGGCGACGGGGCACGACGCGACGAGCGTGCGAGGAGCACCCCGAGCACGAGCGGGACGGCGCACACCAGGGCGAGCGTCACCCAGCCGAGCGGGGGGAGGTCGAGCCGAGCGGTGAGCGCGACCGCACCGTCCGACCCCGGCGGCAGCGGAACCTGTCCGACCGAACCGCTGAGGAGCCGGTCGGACGACCCGGACGGCCCGACCGCCCGGATCGGGAGCAGACCCGTCGACGCGACGTGCGCTGTCGGACGCGCGCCCGGATCGACCCCGGTGACGACGAGCGCGACGAACGGCCGGAACACCGCGACCACGACCGCGAGGACGGCGCTCACGCCGACGAGCCGCGCGGCCGTCCTCGGGGCACGCGCGGCGACGGGGCCGGTGAGGAGCCACACGAGGCCGATCCCGCCGGCGGCCCACGGCAGCATCCGGAGCACCCAGCCGACGACGGGCAGCACGGCGACCACCCGTCCGACGACGTCACCGCGGGTGATGGTCCACGCGTCCGCCGCGCCGTTCGCGTCGCCCTTGGTGGTGATCGCGCCGTCGACGATCGCGGTGACGCGGTGCGTGTAGGGCAGTCGAGCCGCCGTCCCACCACCCTCGGTGACCGGCGGGACGAACGTGACGACGTCACCGACGGCCAGGCGGCGCTCCCCGGGCGGCACCGTCACGACGAGCGAGCCGACGGGCGCCGCGCGGCCCATCGAGGGTGTCCTGACGTCGAACGTCCGGACCCCCGCGGCCGCCGCGGCAGCGACGGCGAGCAGCACGAGCAGGACGACGGCGACCGTGACGACGACCCGACTCCGCACGGCGCGGCCCGGAGCACGCCGGCGACGCGCTGCAGAGGCGTCGGTCGTGTCTGCGGTGCCCGCCGTCATGCGGTGAACGTCCACACGAGCGACTGGCTCAGGCTCTGCGCCTGCGAGTCGTTCGGGGCTGCCGGGTCGAGGGCGACCGCGACCGTGGCGGTGCCACCCTCTCCGGCCGCGGGCGCGGGGCTGATCGGGAAGGTCCTGCCGCCGATCGCCCCGGCACTCTCCCCCGAGACCACGGTCGTCGTCCCCGCCGCCGTCGTCCACGTCACGGTGACGCGCAACCAGGAGCAGATGCTGTTCGACGTCGACACGGTGCCGATGCAGGTACCGGGGGCGAGCGAGAAGGCGGACGCGGCGACCCCTCCGGTGTTCCTGATCACCGTCGCGGTGCCACGCGTCGTGTCCCCCGGCCGCAGGTCCTTACCGGCGTACAGGTCGGTCGCGCACGACGTGGTGCCCGCGGCGGTGCTCCGGCACGCGACGGTCGATGCGTCCGGACCCTGCGTCATCGCGATCGAGACCGTGTTCGCGGTGTTCGTGGTGTTCGTGATCGACGCCGTGTAGGCCGACGTCGTGCCGGTCGTCGTCAGTGCGAGTGCGATCGAGGCGACGAGGCCCGCCGCCGTGAGGAGCCAGCCGGCGCGCACCGAGGTGCGCCGGACGGTGGTCGAGTGCCTGCCCACGACGGCACCGTCAGGCCGAGAAGGTGAACGTGAGGGGCTGCGAGAGGGTCACGCCCGACGTCGGCGCGGTGGCGTTCTCCGGCAGCGAGACCTGGACGGTGAGCGGGAAGTGCTCTCCGGCCGCGGGTGGGTCCGGCAGCGTGATCGCGTTCGCCGCCAGGTCCGCGGGGGTGGTCGGTTCGTCCAGCACGTCGGCGCCGCGCCACGTCATCTCGACCACGAGCTGCCTGCAGA
>CAJYIG010000222.1 GCA_913774725.1 uncultured Curtobacterium sp.
GTCCGGAACCACTCCGTCCCCGGGAACCGGTCGGCGGCGAACGCCGTGTGCCGGCGCCGCTCGAGGTGCCGGTCGCCGCGCTCGAACGCCAAGAGCTCCTGGTGGGGCACCGCGGCGAGCCGCTGCCGTGGGTTCGCGGTCGTCCCGATCTTCACCCGGTCGCCGAAGTCGTCCCGCTGTCGTAGGTAGTAGACGACGTCGACGCGCGGCGGTGGGAGCTCGCCGTCCGGCACGTCGCCCCACGGCCACTCGCACGTGCCGCACAGCACGGTACTGGGCCAGCGCACGCCGACCCGCGACCCGCACACCGGGCAGGGGCCCGGCAGGGCGTCCTCGGTGCCGACGTGGTCGGCCGCCGTGTCGGCGACCAGGGTCACGTGCCCACCGCAGAGCGGCAGGACGGCGGCGAAGCCGTCGGCGCAGGGCGCGTCGCAACCGGGGACGCAGCACGCGGGGACGGCGGGAGAGGTGACCACCCGTCGGACGCTAGCGCGCGCCACCGACGCGCGCCGCGCCTCCAGGCCGAGCCGCGCTCCGCGCCTCCAGGCCGAGCCGCGCTCCGCGCCTCCGGGCCGGACCGTCGCGCGGTGGCGTCCGCTCAGTCCGCGAAGATCACACCGACGGGCTCGCGCTTCTCCTCCTGGAAGCGGTCCTCGGCACGGCCGATCGCCCAGTAGGCCGACAGTGACAGCTCCGCCTTCTCGAGGCCCCACTCGTCCTGCAGCAGCCGTCGGATCGCCTTCACCGCGGTCCGCTCGCCGTGCGCGAAGACCTGCACCGGCCGGGAGGCACGGGGCAGTCCGCGAGCGGCCTCGACCAGCAGCGTGCCGGGCTCGGCGCCGGTGGCGTCGCGGTGCAGCCAGCGCAGGTCGACGCCGACCGGGTGCTCGAGCGGCTGCTCGTCGGCTGCGCCGCCGACCTCGACGAGCGCGACGCCGCGGGCGTCGGCCGGCATCGCGGCGAGGGCCGCGCCGATCGCGGGGAGCGCGCTGTCGTCGCCCAGCAGCACGTGGGTGACGGTCGGGTCCTGCGACGGGGCGTACCCGCCACCTGGACCGGACAGCGCGAGCAGGTCGCCGGGTCGCGCGGCTCCGGCCCACGGTCCGGCGAGGCCCTGGTCGCCGTGCACGACGAAGTCGATCGCGATGGTGCCGGTGGCGTGGTCGACGGAGCGGACCGTGTAGGTGCGGCGCGCGGGTCGCTCGTGCTTCGGCAGGGTCTCGCGGAGCGCCTCGAGGTCGTAGGGCGGGGTCAGCCCGCTCGACGGCGGCGCGAGCAGGAGCTTCACGTACTTGTCGGTCGCGGCGAGCCGGTCCGGGTCGGCGCCGTCGACGAAGTCCCGGAAGGCCGGACCGCCCAGGTGGACGCGCACCGTGTGCGGGGTGAGGCGCTCCGTCCGCTCGACGACGAAGACGTGCTGGGTGCGCTTGGGGCTCATCCTGGGATTCCTCTTCCGGTGTTCGACCTTGTCAGCTACTGAGGTTAGCCTCACCTCATGAGTCCGACCGTGACGCCGTTCTCCGAGCTCCTGCGCCGGCGCTCCCGCAGCGCTGCGGCCCCGGCCGTCTGGACCGGCGGTGCGCACGACCTGCTCGCGGGGGAGTGCGACGTCGCGGACTACGCCGACCTGCTCGGGCAGTACGCCGTCGTGTACGACGCCCTCGAGCGCGCCGCCGAGCGGATGGCCGACCACCCGGTCGCCGCGCCGTTCGTCACGACGCAGCTCACGCGGATGCCCGCGATCCGCGCCGACCTCGAGTACCTCGTCGGCCCGGACTGGTCGGAGCTCTGCTGCCCGACGCCCGCGACCACCGCCTACGTCCGCCGTCTGTGCGCCGTGGCGGCCACCTCGCCCGGAGCCTTCGTCGCGCACCACTACACGCGCTACCTCGGCGACCTGACGGGCGGCCCGACCCTCGCGCGGCTGCTCGAGGACCGGTTCGGCTTCGACACCAACGGCGTGCTGTTCACGATCTTCGACCAGGTCGCCGACCCCGCGGCGTTCGAGGACACCTACCGGGCGCAGCTCGACGCCGCTCCGTGGTCGGACGCCGAGCGCGAGGCCGTGCTCGCCGAGGTCGACCTGGCGGCGAGCCTGGACCGGGCGCTCGTGGCGTCGGTGCGTCGCCCAGGGGACGGCCGGGCCGCGGCGCTGCTCCCCGCCTGAGCGTGCCCGCGGCACGGTCGCCACGGACCGACCTCCGGCGGCACTGCGGTCCGTCCGGACGGTCGTCGTCACGCGAGCGCGTGCGCCGGTACAGTGCTGGAGACCCGGGACGTGTTCCCGGCGCAACGTGAGAGGAACCCATGACGGCGATCGACGGATCGACGCGCCACGGGCGCGCACGGGACGACGTCAGCGGCGCGGTCGACAGCGACCTGCGCGCGGACGTCCGGTACCTCGGCAACCTGCTCGGGCGGGTGCTGCGGGAGACCGGGGGCGACGAGCTGCTGCACGACGTCGAGAGCCTGCGCGCCGCCGTCATCGACGCCTACGAGGGCTCCGACAGCGAGGGCGCCGCCCGTGCCGAGGCGATCGTCGCCGGCATGTCCGCCGAGCGGGCCGAAGCGGTCGCCCAGGCGTTCACGACCTACTTCCACCTGACGAACCTGGCCGAGGAGCACCACCGCGTGCGCGTCCTCCGTGCCCGCGGTGACGACGGCGGACTGCCCGGCGACTCGTTCCCCGCCACCTACGCCTCGCTCGTCGAGCAGGTCGGTGCCGACGAGGCCGCCGCCCGCCTGGCCGACCTGCGGTTCCACCCGGTGCTCACGGCCCACCCGACCGAGGCCCGCCGCCGCGCGGTGACCACGGCCGTCCGGCGCATCACGGACCTGATCGACGAGCGCGACCGCTCCCGGAACACCACCGCGCGTGCCGAGAACGAGCGACGACTGCTCGAGGAGATCACGACGCTGCTGCGCACCTCGCCGCTCCGCACGACCCGTCCGACCCCGCTCGACGAGGTCCGCACGGCGATGAGCGTGTTCGACCAGACCCTCTTCGAGATCGTGCCGCAGGTCTACCGCCTGCTCGACGACCGGCTGCTCGGGGACGACGCCGGTCGGGTCCCCGTGACCGCCCCGGCCTTCGTGCGGTTCGGCACCTGGATCGGTGGCGACCGCGACGGCAACCCGCACGTGACCGCCGCCGTCACCAAGCAGGCCGCCGACATCGCGGCCGAGCACATCCTGCTCGGTCTCGCCCGGGCCGCGACCCGCATCGGATCGGCGCTGACGCTCGATGCCGCCGAGACCCCGGCTGACGCCGGGCTGCAGGCCCTCGTGGCCGCGCAGGAGCAGCTCGAGCCGAGCATCGCCGAGCGCATCGGCGTCCGTGCGCCGAACGAGACCCACCGCCGCGCACTGCTCTTCGTCGCCGCCCGCATCCGTGCGACCCGTCGCGGTCAGGACGGCCTGGCGTACGGCGGTCCCGAGGAGCTCCTCGCCGACCTCCGGGTGATCCAGGCGTCGCTCGTGGCCGCCGGTGCCGTCCGGACGGCGAACGGCGACCTGCAGAACCTCGTGTGGCAGGTCGAGACGTTCGGGTTCCACCTCGCCGAGCTCGAGGTGCGCCAGCACTCCCAGGTGCACCGGAACGCGCTGGCGGAGATCCGTGCCGGCGGTGCGCTGAGCGAGACCACCGAAGAGGTCCTCTCGGTGTTCCGCACCGTCGCCGAGCTGCAGCAGCGCTACGGCGTCCGCGCCGCGCACCGCTACATCGTCTCCTTCACGCAGTCGGCCGCCGACCTGGCGAACGTGCACGAACTCGCCCGTGCCGCCTGCGGTGACGGCGCCCCCGTGCTCGACGTCATCCCGCTGTTCGAGACCTTCGCCGACCTGCACGCGAGCGTCGACATCCTCGACGAGGCCGTGCGCACCGAGCCCTTCCAGCGGCGGCTCGCGGCGACCGGGCGGCGGCTCGAGGTCATGCTCGGCTACTCGGACTCGTCGAAGGACGTCGGCCCGGTGTCGGCGAACCTGGCGCTCTACGACGCACAGGCACGGATCGCCGACTGGGCCCGCGACAACGACGTCGAGCTGACGCTGTTCCACGGCCGCGGCGGCTCGCTCGGTCGCGGCGGTGGCCCGGCGAACGAGGCCGTCCTCGCGCAGCCGCCGGGGTCGATCGACGGTCGCCTCAAGCTCACCGAGCAGGGCGAGGTCATCTTCGCCCAGTACGGCGACCAGGACATCGCGGCGCGTCACCTCGAGCAGATGGCGTCCGCCACGCTGTTCGCGTCGTCGCCGTCGAACGAGCAGCGCACGGCCGCGGCGGCCACCGAGT
>CAJYIG010000223.1 GCA_913774725.1 uncultured Curtobacterium sp.
CTGGAGTTCAGACGTGTGCTCTTCCGATCTACGACACGGCGTACATCGTGATGGAGTACATCCCGGGCATCACGCTGCGGGACCTGCTGCAGGAGCACCACGCGCTGACCCCGGAGCAGGCGACGGACATCCTCCGCGCCGTGCTCGCCGGCCTGGCCTCGGCCCACCGCGCCGGGATCGTGCACCGCGACCTCAAGCCCGAGAACGTCCTGCTCGCCGACGACGGCCGGATCAAGCTCGGCGACTTCGGCCTGGCGCGGGCGACGACCGCGAACACCGCGACCGGCGCGGCGCTGCTCGGGACGATCGCCTACCTGTCCCCCGAGCTCGTCACGCGCGGCGCAGCGGACTCGCGCAGCGACATCTACGCACTCGGCATCATGCTCTACGAGATGCTCACCGGCGAGCAGCCCTACAAGGGCGACCAGCCGATGCAGATCGCCTACCAGCACGCGAACGACACGGTCCCGGTGCCGAGCGCCGCGGAACCCGGGGTCCCGCCGGAGCTCGACGACCTGGTGGCCTGGGCGACCGCGCGCGACCCCGAGGACCGGCCCCGGGACGCCCGCGAGATGCTCGACCACATCTCCGGCAACCAGCAGCGCGCGACGGGCCAGTACCGCACCGCCGTGCTGCGGCCGGAGAACGCGACCGCGATCCTGCCTGCCGGCAGCGCGGCGCCGTCCTCGGCGGACACCGGGCGACGCGACAGCGGTGCACAGGACGACGCCACCCGGGTCATCGCGAGCTCCACCGGCGGCGCTCCCGCAGCGCCCGGTCGTCGCGGCGCACCGGGCCCCCGCCGCACCGGCTCCCAGCCCGGCGCGCTCTCCCCCGCGGGGCAACGGCTGGCCGACAAGTCCGCCAAGCGCCGGAAGCGCGGGTGGATCGTGCTGGCGGTCGTCGTCGTGCTCGCGGTGCTCGCCGGTGTGGTCGGGTGGGCACTCGGTCCCGGCCCGTGGGGCAACGTGCGCATCCCCGAGGTCACCGGCAAGTCGGTGGCGCAGGCCAGGCAGCTGCTCCAGGCGCAGGGCCTCGAGCCGACGGCCCGCACCGACAGCCGGTACGACGCCGCGGTGGCGAAGGGCCAGGTGTCGACGACGAAGCCCGCAGCCGCACGCGAGGTCCGCAAGGGCACGCCGGTGCAGATCGTCGTGTCGGACGGCCCGCGGATGATCACCCTGCCCGCGATCGTCGGACAGCCACTGTCGACCGTGACGGCCGCGCTCGACGACGACTTCCAGCTGCAGGACGACCAGTACGAGTTCTCGGCAGACGCACCGAAGGACACCGTCATCGCGGCGAAGGGCCTCGGTACCGACGGGCAGACCGTCGACCTGGCGTCGGTCGGCGAGTACGCCGAGCGCGGTCCGGTCACGCTCACCGTGTCACTCGGCGCGGTACCCGACGTCACCGGCACGACCCTCGACGCGGCGACCGCGGCACTCGACGAGGTCGGCCTGGTCGTCGGGACGCAGCAGGAGCGCTACAGCGACGACGTGCCGAAGGGCCAGGTCATCTCGTCGAGCGTCGAGGACTCCCCCGCCGTCCGGGGCTCGGCCGTCGACCTCGTGCTCTCGAAGGGCCCGACGCCGATCACGCTGCCCGACGTCGCCGGCAAGACCATCGACGAGGCGACCTCCACCCTCGAGAACCTCGGGCTCGACGTCGAGGTCCCCGACTGCACCAACGTGCTCTGCCGCTTCTACGACTGGAAGTCGGCGCTCCCGGTCACCGCGACGGACCCGGTCAAGGGGTCCACGGTGTACCGCGGCGACACGATCACGCTGTCCTACGAGCAGTAGGCGCGCCGGACGCCCGTCCGTTCCGGTCGCGCGACGTGCCGTCGTCCTGGCCGTCGCGACGGTCGTTCTGGTGGCACGACGTGCCGCCCGCGGCCGTTCCGGTCGCGAGACGTGCCGTCGCGGCGGGACGTGAGCGGCAGGTCGTGCGACCAGAGCAGGGACGGAGCCGGCCGGAGCCGGGCCGGAGCCGGGATGGACGGGAGGCGCGGTGCCAGCTGGCCCCGCGCCTCCCGACCGTCCGGCGGTCGCGGCTACGGCCGCTGGTACGGGTGGGCGCTGAGCTCCTCGGCCACCAGGAAGGCGAGCTCGAGCGACTGCATGTGGTTGAGGCGCGGGTCGCACAGCGACTCGTACCGCGTCGCCAGGGTCGCCTCGTCGATCTGCTCGGAGCCGCCCAGGCACTCGGTGACGTCGTCGCCGGTCAGCTCGACGTGCATGCCGCCCGGGTAGGTCCCGACCTGCCGGTGCGCCTCGAAGAACCCGAGGACCTCGTCCACGACGTCGTCGAAGCGACGGGTCTTGTAGCCGGTCGGCGTGGTCAGCCCGTTGCCGTGCATCGGGTCGGTGACCCACAGCGGGTTCGCGTCCATGCCCTTGATCGCCTCGAGCAGCTTCGGGAGTTCGTCGCGGATCCTGCCGGCGCCCATGCGGGTGATGAACGTCAGACGGCCGGGCTCGCGCTCGGGGTCGAGCGTGTCGACCAGGGCCTTCATGTCGTCGACGCTCGTGGTCGGGCCGAGCTTGACCCCGATCGGGTTCCGCACGCGGGACAGGAAGTCGACGTGTGCACCGTCGATGTCACGCGTCCGCTCGCCGATCCAGATGAAGTGCCCGGACGTGTCGTACGCCTGGCCGGAGCGCGAGTCGATCCGGGTCATCGGGCGCTCGTAGTCCATGAGCAACCCCTCGTGCGAGGCGTAGAACTCGGTGTGCTTGAGCGCTTCGAAGTCGGCACCGCAGGCGTCCATGAAGCGGATCGCGCGGTCGATCTCCTTCGCCAGGTGCTCGTACCGGGCGTTCGCCGGGTTCGACGCGAAGCCCTTGTTCCACGAGTGCACCTGCCGCAGGTCGGCGAACCCGCCCTGGGTGAAGGCTCGGACGAGGTTCAGCGTCGAGGCGGCCGTGTGGTACCCCTGCACGAGGCGACGGGGGTCGGCCTGGCGGCTCTCCGGCGTGAAGTCGTAGCCGTTCACGATGTCGCCACGGTACGCCGGCAGCGTCACGTCGCCGCGCGTCTCGAAGTCGCTCGACCGCGGCTTGGCGAACTGCCCAGCCATCCTGCCCATCTTGATGACCGGCATCGAGGCGCCGTAGGTCAACACGACGGCCATCTGCAGGATCGTCTTGACGCGGTCGCGGATGGAGTCCGCGGTGGCACCGGCGAAGGTCTCGGCGCAGTCTCCGCCCTGCAGCAGGAACGCCCTGCCCTGCGCCGCGGCGGCGAGCCGGTCACGGAGCTTGTCGACCTCGCCCGCGAA
>CAJYIG010000224.1 GCA_913774725.1 uncultured Curtobacterium sp.
CCCCACGGCCGACGCGGCTGGACCCCGCGGCCGCCGCGGCCGCGCCCCGACACCGCCGCGCCCCGACACGCCCGTCCGTGTCCACGAAGGGTGCCCCGGTGCAACCTCCCTGTCCCCAGGGCGCGGGACCACACTGGAGTGCGGGTCGCACCCGGCCCGAGAACACCCCCACGAGGAGACCAATGCGCACCGTCAACGCGTACGCGGCACCGTCGGCCACCGAGCCGCTCGTCAAGACCACCATCACCCGCCGTGACCTCGGCCCGAACGACGTCGAGATCGACATCGCCTACGCCGGCATCTGCCACTCGGACATCCACACCGTCCGCGGCGAGTGGGGCCCGATCCAGTACCCGCAGGTCGTCGGGCACGAGATCGTCGGCCACGTGTCGGCCGTCGGCTCCGCCGTCACGAAGCACCAGGTGGGCGACCGCGTCGGCGTCGGCTGCATGGTGAACTCCTGCGGCGAGTGCGAGCAGTGCGTCGCGGGCCAGGAGCAGTACTGCCTGAAGGGCAACATCCAGACCTACGCGGGCGTCGACCCCGCGGACGGCTCGATCACCCAGGGCGGGTACTCCGAGGCCGTCGTCGTGAACGAGGACTTCGTCCTCCGCGTCCCCGAGTCGCTCGACATCGAGAAGGTCGCGCCGCTGCTCTGCGCCGGCATCACCACGTACTCGCCGCTGCACCACTGGAAGGTCGGCCCAGGCTCGAAGGTCGCCGTCGTCGGCATGGGCGGCCTCGGCCACATGGCGGTGAAGATCGCGGTCGCGCTCGGCGCCGAGGTCACCGTCCTGTCCCAGACGACCAGCAAGCAGGAGGACTCGCTCCGCTACGGCGCGAAGGCCCACTTCGCGACGAAGGACCCGGCGACCTTCGAGGAGCTCGCGCAGTCGTTCGAGCTCATCATCAACACCGTCTCGGCCAAGCTCGACATGAAGGCCTACCTCGGCCTGCTCAAGGTCGACGGCACGCTCGTCAACGTCGGCGCCCCGTCGGAGCCGCTCGAGGTCCCGGCGTTCGCCCTCATCCCCCGCCGCCTGAGCTGGGCGGGCTCCGCGATCGGCGGCATCGCCGAGACGCAGGAGATGCTGGACTTCTGCGCCGAGCACGGGATCCTGCCGGAGACCGAGCTCATCAGCGCCGACCAGATCAACGAGGCGTACGAGCGCGTGCTGTCCTCGGACGTCCGCTACCGCTTCGTGATCGACGCGGCCACGCTGGCCTGACGGCCTGACCGTCGGACGGGAGGCGCGGGGCCAGCCGGCCCCGCGCCTCCCGTCCGGTACCCGGTCGCGGATCGACCGCGCGGCCTGTCCGCAGAACGCGAGCACATCGTCCGGGTCACGCGACGCGCCCGCTCCACCCGCCGGAGGAGAGAGGCTTGATCGATGGACGACACGACGAACGAGGGACTCCGCTCCCTGGTGTCGGTGTCCGGCAGTGACACCGACGGCGCGATCGCCGACCTCGCCGGCATGTACGCCGGCAAGGCCTGGCACTCGGCCCACGTCGACGACGACTTCTGGTACCGCTACGTCGCCGTCGGCGACGAGCGGATGAGCATCCGACGGTCGCAGATGCACGGCTCGTTGCGCGGCGACGTCGCCGTCGAGGGCGAGGTCGTCGTCCAGTGGCTCGACTCCGGCACCGCGACCGTCGACACCGGACGCAACGCGATCCGGATGCAGCCCGGCGTCCCCGTGCTGTTCCCCATCGAGCAGCGCTTCGACATGGAGTACCGCGACTGGGACCAGCGGCTCGTGCACCTGGACCGCGAGCTCGTGCTCGACGTCGCCGCGGAGCGCTTCCTGGTGGACGGGACCCTCGCGTTCGACCGCTTCACACCGCCCACGACCGCCGCGGTCGAGCGGTGGCGCGCGTCGGTGGCCTCGTCGGTGCGGGCGCTGCGTGACGGGGGCGCCGAGTCGCTCGCGTGGCACGAGTCCCAGCGCGACGTCGTCCGCTCACTCCTCGACCTCTACCGGTTCCACGGCGAACCGGCTCCCGTCGGCTGGGGCGAGCACCGGAACGCCCGGGTCCGCTCCGCCGTCGAGACGATCCATGCTCGAGCGCACGAGCCGTTGACGGTCTCGGACCTCGCGTGCGCCGCCGGCTTGAGCGTGCGCGGACTGCAGGAGTCCTTCCAGCGGACGCTCGACCGGACGCCGATGCAGTACCTGCGCGAGGTCCGGCTGCGTCACGCGCACGACGACCTGCTCCGCGCCGAGCCCGGGTCGGTGGCCGTCGCGGAGATCGCGGCTCGGTGGGGGTTCACCCACATGGGTCGGTTCTCCGGTGAGTACCTGCGGCGGTTCGGCGAGTACCCGAAGCAGACGCTGCGGCGCTGACGCCCGGTCGCTCGTCGGCGGTCGACGGTCGCTGCTCGACGGTCGCGGATCGGCAGTCGCGGCTCGACGGTCGCGGCTCGGCGGTCAGCCGATCTCGTCGCCGGAGGGCAGCGCGCCGCACCAGTCGACGGACGACGCCTGCACGCTCGCCTCGAGCGCACCGGAGGCTGCGTCCACGACGCTCACCAGGTCCCCCGACGCCGACCGCGTGGTGACGGCCAGGAACTGACCGTTCGGGGACGGGCACACCGCCGTCACGCTCGCGTCCTCCGGCACGCTGACGGACAGCCGGGAGGCACGGCTCGCGTCGACACGCACGATCCGCTGGGCGAGGGTGCCGTCCGTCCGCACGTCGCCCACCACGCGCACGTACGTGTCGCCGGTGAGCGGGGCGATCCGGCCGAGGTAGGGCGCTTCGGTGCTGCCCTCCGGCGCGGGCAGCACCGTCCGCTGCCCGTCGGTCAGGTCGAGGCGGACGATGCCGGTCCCCGTCTCGACGACTGCCGTGGTGCCGCTGCCGACGAACCCGTGCAGGTAGGTGGCGCTGCCGAGCCGCACCGGGTCGTTGCGACCGCTCATGTCGACGAGCACCAGGTCGTCGGACCCGGTGCGGACCAGGGCGCTCTCGGTGCGGGGCACGTACGCCCACTGCGCGACGGTCATCGGCTCGGCCCCCGCGGTCGGCTTCCCGTCGGCCGCGATCGCGGTCGGCAGGTGGGTGCCGGTCATGTCGACCACGTACAGGCCGACGTTCCGAGACTGTCCGGTGGAGGTGTCGGCGTACTCGAAGCCGAAGGACGCGCCGTCGTCGGCGACGTGCAGCGCGGTGACCCGTCCGGCGGCGCTCGGCAGCGTCAACCGCTCGACCGGCGTGCTGTCGTCCTGCACACCGCCGGCGAGCGGGACGATCTCGACGCTCGACCGGCCGTCGGCACCGCGGACGACGACGAGCGAGCGACCGAGCCGCGCGTACTCGGTGATGCCGGTGGCCTCGAACACGGTCGTCGCGCCGCCGGCGTCGAGGGAGCGGCGGACGATGCGGTCCTTCCCGCCGGAGGTCCCGGGCACGAGGGCGAGCACGTCCGTGCTGCCCGTCGTGATCGTCGTGCGGAGCTCGGAGGTGGCGGGCTGCCCGGGGGCCCGGACGTCGCGGACGGTGATCTCGTAGGCGCGGTCGTAGGCGAGCGGTCCGGCGAACTCGACCGCGATGGTGTTGCCGCTCGACGTGACGCTGTGCGGGGCGGACGGGCTGACCGTCACGGCGTCGGCGGGGACCCGCTGCAGGGCCTGGTTCGCCGTCAGGATCACGCGCTGCGACGGTCGCGACACGAGCCCGGTGGCGTCGTACGTGACGTCACGGAGGCGGGGTCCCTGCTGCGAGCCGACCACCGCTGCGACGGCGCCGACGAGCACGAACACCGTGATCGAGGCCACCAGCCGGCGGCGGAAGCGGTCGCGCGGGCGGCGGCGGAGCGGGCCGGTGCCGTGGGACTCGAAGGGTGCGGGCGTGCCGGGCATCAGTACTCGTACGGGTCCGACGGCTGGTCGATGTCGCGGACCGTCGCGGCGCGGATGACGATCCGTGCGTCGGCGGACTGGTCCGGGTTCGCGGCGAGCTTCCCCGTGACCCGGACCCACTGGTCGGCGTCGGGCACGGGACCGTCGACGACCACGCCGAGGCCGACCGGCTGGGCGTCGACCGCGCAGCAGCTGATCACGAAGCGGGTCAGGGTGAACGACCCGTCCGACCCGGGCACCACGAAGCCGGAGAGCTCGACCGGCTTGCCGACCAGCGCCGTCGTGTCCGTGGTCTGGCGGATGAGCGCGGCCCAGTCCTTGACGCCGTACTCCGAGGTGTCGACGCCCTCGCTGCCGAGCAGGGCGACGTCCTGGGTGCCGGTGGCGTTCGACAGGGTCGGGGTGTCCACGCTCCGCTGCTGGGCGGTCCGGGCGGACAGCGTCGTCGGCGGGAGCACGAGCATCGCGACCGTGACCCCGACGGTGGCCGCCGCCGCGATGCCGCCGACGACGCCGCGGGTGATGCGCGCGACTCCCGGTGCCCGGCGACGGACGGCCCGGGCGGCGTCGGAGCCGTGCTCGTAGGCGGTCTCGTCCGCGTGGGCGTGCGCGCCCCCGCCTCCGTGTTCGTCGACGTGGGCGTGCGCGCCCGGGTGCTCGTGCCCGTCGTCGTGGGCGTGCCCGTGACCTCGTGCCACCGCGACGAGTCCCGCCACCGAGGCCGGCACGGCGACCGCGGCCAGGACGACCGTGAACAGGTCGTACCGCGGGTTGATGTACAGGTCGGACACCTCGACCTGTACATCAACCCGCGGTACGACC
>CAJYIG010000225.1 GCA_913774725.1 uncultured Curtobacterium sp.
CCGGTCGCGACGGCCTCCCGGATGGCCTCGGCCTCGAGCATGCGGAAGGCCGCCTCACCGCGATCGGCGAAGATCCCGGGGATGGGACCGTGCGTCCGGGCGATGATCCGGTCGGTGTCGGTGAAGGGCACGCCGAGCGCCTTCGCGACGCGCTTGCCGACGCTCGACTTGCCCGCACCCATCGGTCCGATCACGACGACCGGCGCGTCGAGCCGCGCAGTCGGAGCGGGGACGGACGCGGGGGCGCCGCTCACCGGACCGACGACGACTCCGCCGCCAGGGGCTCCGCCCCGTCCGTCCGGCGGGTGCGCAGGGTCTCCGGGAGCGCGGCGAGGTAGGCGTCGAGGTTGCGCTTGGTCTCGGTCAGGCTGTCGCCGCCGAACTTCTCGAGCACGGCGTCGGCGAGCACGAGCGCGACCATCGCCTCGGCCACGACGCCCGAGGCCGGGACGGCGCAGACGTCGCTGCGCTGGTGGTGGGCCGCGGCGTCCTCGCCGGTGGCCACGTCGATGGTGTGCAGCGCGTGCGGCACGGTCGCGATCGGCTTCATGCCCGCGCGGACACGGAGCACGGTGCCGGTGGACATGCCGCCCTCGGTCCCCCCGGCACGATCGCTCGTCCGGACGATCTCGCCGTCCTCGCGGTACAGCTCGTCGTGGGCCTCGGACCCGCGGCGTGCGGCGGTGGCGAAGCCGTCGCCGACCTCGACGCCCTTGATCGCCTGGATGCCCATGATCGCGGCGGCGAGCCGGGCGTCGAGACGACGGTCCCAGTGCACGTGCGAGCCGAGCCCCGGCGGGACGCCGTAGAACAGCACCTCGACGACGCCGCCCAGGGTGTCGCCGTCCTTCTTCGCGGCCTCGACCTCGGTGACCATCCGTGCGGAGGTCTCGGGATCGGCGCAGCGGAGCTGGTCCTCGTCGAGGCGGTCGACGTCGTCCGGCAGGGGCAGCGGGGTGCCGTCCGGTACGCGGACGGTCCCGACCTGCAGCGTGTGGGCGACGGACCGGATGCCGAGCTCGGCCAGGAAGGACTTCGCGACCGCGCCGAGGGCGACCCGTGCCGCGGTCTCGCGGGCGGACGCGCGCTCGAGGATCGGCCGTGCCTCGTCGAAGCCGTACTTCTGCATGCCGACCAGGTCGGCGTGACCGGGTCGCGGCCGGGTCAGGGGCGCGCTGCGGCCGCGGGACATCTCGGTGGACTCGATCGGCTCGGGGTTCATCACCTCGACCCACTTCGGCCACTCGGTGTTCCCGATGCGGATGGCGATCGGGCTGCCGAGGGAGTACCCGTGGCGCACGCCCCCGGAGACGTGGAGCTCGTCCTGCTCGAACTTCATGCGCGACCCACGCCCGTAGCCGAGCTTCCGTCGCGCGAGGTCGGTGCGGATGGACTCGAACGACACCGGGACGCCGGAGGGCAGGCCCTCGAGCATCGCGATGAGTTCGGGTCCGTGGGACTCACCAGCGGTCAACCAACGAAGCATGTCGACCATCCTCCCACAGGGTCCGGTCGTGCGACGCGACCGGACCCCAGCGGGCCTACTGGTACTCGGGGTGTGCCCGGAGCCAGGCCTGGAACTGCTTCACGGCGACCTGGTGCTCCGCGTACGTGTCCGAGAAGACGGTCTCCCCCGTGTCGAGGTCCACCGTCACGAAGTACAGCCACTTCCCGTCGGCCATGTTCGTCACGGCCTTGATGGCCACGTCGCCGGGGTTCGAGATCGGCGCCGGCGGCAGCCCCTTGTGCACGTACGTGTTGTACGGGTTCCCGGCGTCGGCACGCTCGGCGTCCGTCGTGGTCACCTTGTGCGTGTTGCCCGTCCCGTAGGCGACGGTCGCGTCCGACTGCAGCGGCATGTCGATGTCGAGCCGGTTCTGGAACACGCGGGCGACCTTCGGGTAGTCGGCGGCGAGACCGGCCTCCTTCTGCACGAGCGACGCGAAGACGACCACGCGCTCCTGGTCGGCCTCGGCGACGCCAGCGGCCGCCAGGTGTTCCTTCATGGTGTCCACCATCGACTGGAAGTACTGCTCGGCGGTCCACCCGGGGTTGATCGGGTAGGTCGCCGGGAAGAGCCAGCCCTCGAGCGTCGTCGTCCCCGCGGGCAGGCCGTACGCCTGCACGTCCTTCGCGGCTGCGGTCACCTCGGCCTCGGACAGACCCGCCTTCGACACCATGCCCGCCTCGATGTCCTGCAGCGCGGTCCCCTCGGGGATCACGATCGAGGCCTGGACGCGGTTGTCGGAGTCCTTGAGCGCGGCCAGGGCCGCCTTCGAGCTCATCTCCTTCTTCAGCTCGTACGACCCTGGCTGGAACGAGACGTCCGGCGAGGTCAGCAGCAGCTTGTAGAAGACCTTCGAGCTCTTCACGACCCCGCTGCGCTGCAGGGTCTTGGCGACGTCCTCGCCGATGTCGCCCTGCTTGATGGTGATCGTCACCTTGCTCGTGCCGTCGCCCGTGTAGTCGTCGGGCTCGCTCGACCCGCCGATCGCGCTGACCAGCTGCTGCACCTTGGGTGCGGCGAACGCGTACGCACCGACGCCGCCGACCAGGACGAGCGCGACGATCACGATCCCGGCGATCAGCGGTCCGCGACGCCGCTTCGGTCGCGGTTCGCGGGGCGGCCGGGAGGCTCCACCGCCTCCGCCCCCTCGCCCACGTCCGCCTCCGGTCCCGCCGACGCCGTGGTCGCCCCCGGCAGGTCCGCTCGCGGCAGCAACGGCCCCGCGCGCAGCAGCCGGCGGTCCGGCGGGACCGCTCGCGCCCCGCGCGTCCGGGTCATGTCGAGCACCGGCGCGGGCCTCGCGCACGGCCTGCGCGTCCGGCGCACGGAGCTCGCCCGTGAGCAGCGCGCGGACGTCCGGGTGGAGTTCGTCGTGCGAGCGCGCGACCGGAGCGTCCGCCGGGGACGCAGGTCGCGCCGCGGCCGACTCCGACCCCCACGCACGCGGACCGGGCTCCGCGGCGGCGGCGCCGTCGGGCTCCTCAGCCGGAGCCGAGACCCGGCGCGCGGACTCGGCAGCCTCGGCAGCGCGTGCCTCGCGGCGGGACATCGGTCGGTCGGGCTCGGCGGCGGGATCGGTCGTCCGCCGTCGCCGCCCGGCGTCGTCGCCGGGCGCGATGATCGCGTCCCAGTCCAGGTCGTCTGCCAAGGGATCCTCGGTCTCTCGGGTCGGGGGGCTCCACCTGGGCCCCGTCGGTCCGGGGACGACGGTCTCCCGACCCGTCCCGGGGCCGGTCGGTCAGGGGAGCGTTGCGCCGGGAGCGGCGCTGGACGCACGCTCGTGGTCGAGCGCGTGTTGCAGGATGATAACAGCGGCCGCTTGATCGATCACGGCCCGGGACTTCTTCGTGTTCCTGCCGGCCTGGTGCAGACCGCGCTGCGCCGTCACCGTCGACAGCCGCTCGTCGACCAGCCGGACCGGCCGGTGCTGGGCCAGCAGCTCCGCGAACGCCCTGGCGTCCGCGGTCGACGGGGTGTCGTCGCCGGACATCGACAGCGGCAACCCGACGACGATCTCGATCGCGTCGTACTCGTCGGCGAGCTCGACGATCCGACGGACGTCGGTCGCCTGCGCCCGCGCCACCGTCTCGACCGGGGTGGCCAGCAGGCCGTCCCGGTCGCAGACGGCGACGCCGATGCGGGCCTTGCCGACGTCGACCCCGAGGCGGCGCCCCGGTCGGATCGGCACGCTCAGCCCGCCAGTCGCGCGGTCACGGCGCGCAGAGCCGCGGGCAGTGCCGCCGCGTCCGTACCACCGCCCTGGGCGAGGTCCGGCTTGCCGCCACCGCCGCCGCCGAGCACACCGGCGGCCTCCTTGGCCAGCGGTCCCGCCTGCACACCGGCAGCCCGGGCCGCGTCGTTGGTCGCCACGATGACCACGGGCTTGCCGTTGACCACGGCGCCGAGGACCACGACCGCGGCCCCGTCACCCAGCTGCCCGCGCACGCCGGTCGCCAGGGAGCGCAGGTCGTCGCCGGACTGCAGCCCGTCGACCGTCTCGGCGACGACGGTCACGGCGCCGACGGTCGCGGCCTGCCGTGCGATCGACGGCACCCGCTGCTGCAGGTTCGCCGACTCGAACTCGGCGATCCGCTTCTGCGCGGTGCGGAGGTCCTCCATCAGGCCCTGCACGCGGGTCGGCAGGTCCTCGCGGGGGGCCTTCAGGGCGGTCGAGAGCTGCGACACGATCGTCCGCTCGACGGCGAGGTCCCGGAAGCCCTCGAGCCCGACGAGCGCCTCGACGCGGCGGTTGGTCGAACCGACGCTCGACTCCCCCACCAGGTTCACGAGACCGACCTGCGCGCTGGAGGCCACGTGCGTGCCACCGCAGAGCTCACGCGACCACGGGCCGCCGATGTCGACCATGCGGACCTCGGCCCCGTACTTCTCGCCGAAGAGCGCCTGCGCGCCGAGGGCCTTCGCCTCGTCGAGCGGGAGCACACGGGTCTGCACCGCGAGGTCGGAGCGGATCGCGGCGTTCACGACCTCCTCGATCTCGGAGCGGGTCGACGTCGAGACCGGCTGCGACCAGGAGAAGTCGAGGCGCATGTAGCCGGACTTGTTGTACGAACCGGCCTGCAACG
>CAJYIG010000226.1 GCA_913774725.1 uncultured Curtobacterium sp.
CCGACGACGTCCGCAAAACGGACATCGGCCGCGCCTACACCGAGCTCTCCCGCATCACCCGACGTGCGAGCATCCGGGCGCGCGGCGACGACCTGGTGCTCAGCGTCGTCGACCAGTCCCTCGTCGACTTCGTCGTGCAGCACCCCGGCTGCATGGCGATCGACATCGCCCGCTACCTGCGGCTGAACCGGTCGACGATCTCGCGACAGCTCTCCGGCCTGCTCGCCGCGGGGCTCGTCCGCACCACCGACGGCGGCTCCGGCAACGCGAAGCCGCTCGAGGCGACCGACGCCGGCCGTGCCGCGCTCGAGCGCTCGGTGCGCCTGCACCGCGACGCGCTCGAGGAGCGGCTCGCCGACTGGTCCGACGACGACGTCGCGCTCCTCGCCGGCCTGCTCGAACGACTCGGCGCCGCCGACGAGGCCGGTCTGCCGATGCCCGCGCGCGCGACCGACGGCAGCGAGGGCGCCGGCGCTGACACCGGTGACGGCGGCGGCGACCCCGGGCGCGACGGTCCCACCGCCTCGTGACCACCTCGTTCGTCCTGCTCTCGGACACCCACCTGCCGAAGCGCGCGAAGGACCTGCCCGCCGCGCTCTGGGCGGACATCGACGCCGCGGCCCTCGTCGTGCACGCGGGGGACTGGGTCGACCTCGCGACCCTCGACGCCGTGCAGGGACGGTCCCGCCGATCCGAGGGCGTCCGCGGCAACAACGACGGGCCCGAGTTCGACGACCGGCTGCCGCTCGTCGCGCGGTTCACCGTCGAGGACCTGCGGTTCGCCCTGGTGCACGAGACCGGAGCCGCGACGGGCCGCGAGCGTCGGGCCGACGCCGCGTACCCGGACACCGACGTGCTCGTGTTCGGGCACTCCCACATCCCGTGGGACTCGGTCGCGCCGTCGGGCATGCGTTTGCTCAACCCCGGGTCGCCGACGGACCGCCGTCGACAGCCCGACTTCACCTGGATGCGCGGCACGGTGGACCGGCGCGCGCTGACGGTCGAGACGGTCCGCCTGCCCCCGGCGGCCCGCTGACGCGACGCATCGGTCGGGACGGCGGGCATGGACCGTGCGGACCACCGGACGGGAGGCGCGGCTGGTGTCCGCCACGTGCCTCCCGCCCGTCCCGTGGCGGGTGCCGCCGCCGTGGTCCGGTCAGCCGCGCCGGCCGGGCGGCTCCGTGGGCATCCGGAAGAACGCGAGCTCCCACTCGGTGGACCGCCGGTGCGCTCGCGCCATCCGCCCCCGCTCGGCCGGGTCGGCAGCCGCGGCGAGTGCCTCGACCCGTGCGGTCGCCGCGGCGCTCGCCGCCGCGAAGGTCGGGTCACCGTACGCACCGAGCCAGTCCGCGAAGGGGTGTCCCTCCGGGGCGTGCCCGAGCTGCGTCCCGACCCAGGCGTAGACCCGGAAGCACGGCAGCACGGCGGCGGCGAGCACCCCGACCGACCCGCTGTCGGCCGCGTCCTGCAGGTGGGCGAGGTACCCCGCGCAGGTCGGGTGGACCGGGTCGCCGGCGTGGGTGCCGGCCAGACGGCGGTGGTGCAGGTCGCGTGCCTCGTCCGCGCAGCCCTGCGCGGCTGCGGCCCATCCCGCCGCGGCGTCGCCGTCCGAGGCCGTCGCCAGCAGCCGGAGGTGCTGCTCGTAGGCCCGCAGGTAGTGGACGTCCTGCGCGAGGTACCCGGCGAACACGTCCGGGTCGAGCGTGCCGTCGGCGAGGCCCTCGAGGAAGGCGCACGAGCGCGTCGCGTCGAGGGTCTCCGCGACGTCCGTCCACCACCGGTCCGTCCAGGTCACCGGGGGCAGGGCCGTACGGGTGCGGGCGCCGTGGTCGACCGGGCCGTTGCCCGTCCCGACGTGCAGGGCGTCGGCACCGCGGAGCGCGTCGGTGAGCCAGGACTTCGCCTCGCCGACCGCGAGCTCCCAGTCGCCGTCCCGTGCCGCCAGCGTCGCGATCGCACTCGACAGCGAGCACCCCGTGCCGTGCGTGCCGGTCGTGGCGACACGCGGCCCTCGGAAGGTCCGGGCGGAGCCGTCCGGGCGGACGAGCACGTCGTCGGAGGTCGGGCCGGTGTCGTGACCGCCCTTCGCGAGCACCAGGACGTCCCAGCGGCGGGCGACCAGGCGTGCGGCCTCCAGGGGTGTCGCGGCCGTGCCCCCGGCGAGCGCGACGAGGTCGGTCAGCTCCGCGCGGTTCGGGGTCACCAGGTCGGCGAGGGCGAGCAGGTCGCCCACCGCGGCGACGGCCTGCGGGTCGAGGAGCCGGTCGCCGCTCGTCGCGACCATCACCGGGTCGACGACGACCACGGGCGGGCGGTGCTCGCGGAGCCAGTTGGTGACGGTGCGGACGACCTCGACGGTGCCGAGCATCCCGACCTTGACCGCGTCGACCACCACGTCGTCCGACACGGCGTCGAGCTGCTCCCGGAGGAACCCGACGTCGGGCACGTGCACCGACCGGACGCCGTGGGTGTTCTGCGCGACGAGGGCCGTGACGACGCCCATGCCGTAGCCGTCGTGCGCCGCGATCGCCTTGAGGTCCGCCTGCAGCCCCGCGCCGCCGGTCGGGTCGGTGCCCGCGATGCTGAGGACCCGTGGGACGAGCAGCCCGCCCGGTCCGGCCCCCGTGCTCGGCCCCGTGAGCACGGTCGCTCCTGAGCCGGTGCCGCTCGCGGTGACGGTGCTGGCGCCGGGGGCGGTCATGCCCCGCTCCACGCCCGGACGTACGCCGCTGCCGCCGCGTGCGGGTCGGAGGCAGCGCAGATCCCGGACACCACGGCGACGCCCGCGGCACCGGCCGCCCGCAGCGGGGCGACGTCGTCGAGGGTGACCCCGCCGATCGCGACGCACGGGACACCGAGCGGTCGAGCGGCGCGCGCGATCCGGGCGACGCCGTCGGTGCCGAGCGCCGGCGGGTGGTCCGGCTTCGTCGCGGTGGGGTGGACGACACCGACCCCGAGCAGGTCCACCGTGCCGCTGGGCAGCTCCGCGAGGGCGGCGAGGTGCTCCGGGGTGTTCGCGGTGAGCCCCACGTGGGCGTCCGGCCCGAGGAGCGCCCGGGCGGCGGCGACCGGCAGGTCCGACTGGCCGAGGTGGACGCCCGCGACCCGGTGTCCGGCACGTCGGGCGGCGAGCGCGACGTCGGTCCGGTCGTCCACCACGACGGTCGCGCGGTCCCCGACGGCGTCGGCCACCGCGGCGGTCAGGGCGAGGAGGTCGCGGACCGGTGCCTGCTTGTCGCGCACCTGCACGAGCCGCACACCGGCCTCGACGGCGGCTCGGACGACGCCGAGCACGCCCCTGCCGTGCCGGTCGACGAGCACCGGGTCGGTGACCAGGTAGACGCCGAGGTCCGCCGGGGCGCTCACGGTCGGACCACCGTGGGCGCCGCAGCTCGTGCCGTGCTCGGTGGCTCGGACCCCGTGCTCGACGGCTCGGGCCCCGTGCTCGACGGCTCGGACCCCGCGCTCGGCGGCACAGGGTCCGTCGTGACGCGTGCCACCCGGAGGACGTCCTCGGGGGTCAGCGCGGCCAACCGGTCGAGGAACAGCGGCTGGAACGTGCCGGGCCCGCCGGCGTCCCGCGCGGCCAGCTCGGCCGCGACCGTGTGCACGACGGTCCCGGCGACGGCGGCCGCGCCGGGGTCCTCCGGGACCACCGCGGCGAAGGCGGCGATCACGGCGCCGAGCGCGCAACCGCCCCCGGTGGTGCGCGTCAGCAGCGGCGTCCCGTTCGCGACCCGCACCACGCCCGTGCCCGGCGCGACCAGCAGGTCGACGGGACCGGACACGGCCACGGCGCCCACGAGCCTCCCGTCCGACGCCCGGAGCGCGGCCTCCCGTGCCTCGTCCGTCCCGGCGGTGCTGTCGACCCCGCGGCCGCCGTCGGCGGCGCCGAGCAGGGCGAGGACCTCCGAGGCGTTGCCGCGCAGCACGGACGGGCGGAGCGCGAGCAGCTCGTGGGCGAGTGCCGTGCGGACCGGCAGCGAGCCCACGGCGACGGGGTCCAGGACCCACGGGGTGCCGGCGTCGACCGCCGCGCTGGCCGCCTCGACCGACGCCGCGCGCGGCTCGGGGTGCGGTGTGCCGGTGTTGACGAGCAGGGCGTCGGCCACCCGGGCGAACGGGCCGGCCTCGCTCGTGACGTCGACCATCGCGGCGGAGGCGCCGAGGGCGAGCAGGACGTTCGCCGTCACGTTCTGCACCACCGTGTTCGTGATGCACTGCACCAGGGGGCTGCGGGCGCGCACCTCCTCGAGCAGCGTGGCGGTGCGGGCAGCCCAGTCCGGGGACGGGGTGGCGGCGGATCCGGGTACGGGCGCAGCGGTGTGCATGGACGATCCCTTCGCGAGTACGAGCTCGAGCAGGTTCGACGGGTGTGATCTCAGCCGCTCGGTGCGGCACCCCGTGTCTCGGACGACACCGTACACGACGTCCGACGACGTCCTCCGGGCACACCGGGGGTGCGGTGTGCCAGTGTTGACGGGTGCCTGACGTGACCCTTCCCGGACCGCCGCCCGGACCCCGAGACCCCGGCGACGCGTGGGCCGTCGGGCCGGACGGCACGAAGGCCTGGGGACGCTTCGGCGCGGCCGGCCTGCTCGTCGACGACGGCGCCGGACGCGTGCTCCTGCAGCACCGCGTGGAGTGGAGCCACCACGGCGGGACGTGGGGCATCCCCGGCGGCGCGCGGCACCAGGACGAGGACGCCGTCACCGCGGCGCTCCGCGAGTCGGCCGAGGAAGCGGGGGTGCCCGAGGACGGCATCGACCTCCGGCACGCCGCCGTGCTCGACCTCGGATTCTGGACCTACACGACCGTCGTCGGCCGGGCCCGGGACCCGTTCGAGCCGGTGATCGCCGACCGCGAGAGCCTCGCTCTGTCGTGGGTCCCGGTCGCCGAGGTCGACGCGCTGCCGCTGCACCCGGGCTTCGGAGCCTCGTGGCCGGCGCTCCGAGCCGCGATCGAGACCGTCCCGCACGTGGTGGTCGACGCGGCGAACGTGGTCGGCAGCGTGCCGGACGGCTGGTGGCGGGACCGCGCGGGTGCGGCGGAGCGACTGCTGTCGTCGGTGGCGGCGCTCGCCGCACGGGGGCTGGACGCGCGGGAGCTCGGACTGCCGTTCGCGCGGTGGTGGCCTCGGTGGACGGTGGTGCTCGAGGGCGAGGCGCGCGGCGCGGCCACGGCGACGGCCGGGGGCGGGGCAGGGTCCGGGTCTGCGGCCGACAGCGCCTCGGTCGGGGTCGTCCGGACCGAGGGCTCCGGCGACGACGGGATCGTCGACGCCGTCCGCTCGGCGCTCGACGACGGCCACGCACCGGTCGTCGTCGTCACGGCGGACCGCGAGCTCCGGACCCGCGTCGAGGCCCTGGGGGCCGAGGTGCGCGGCCCGGGCTGGTTCCGCGAGCAGTAGCCCGACCCCGGGACCACCGGCGCGCCCCGGGTCGGGCGTGCCGCTGCCGCCACTGCGAGCACTGACGCCCCGGTGTCGGGCGGGCCGCTGCGTCAGGCCTCGGGCACGTACCGCTTCGACGACACCAGCAGCGCCACCCACGACGCCACGCCGAGCCCGACCACGACGGCCAGGACCACCGACACCGGCACCCCGGCGCCGCCCACGACCGCCGCGATGACCGCCGGCGCGAGGAACCCGCTGTACGCCACCGCGTAGAACGCCCCCGTCAGCCCGGCCAGGTCCCGCGACCCGGCGATGCGCTGCACCTCGAGCAACGAGGACACCAGCGCGGTCCCCATCCCGACACCGATCACCACGTTCGCGGCGAGCCCGACCCACACCGACTGCAGCTCGATCGCCACGAGCACGATCCCGATCCCGACGGTCACCACCGCCACCGCGGTCACGAGCCCGCGCGCCGAGGACACCGAGTGCACCCGCTTCGCGAACGGCTGCACGGCGCTCGACACCCCGAGCGCCACGACGGTCGCGGCCGTGGCGAACACGAGCCCCCACGCGCCGGTCGCACCGGCCAGCCGGGTCGGCAGGTACCCGTAGCCGATCGCGGCCGACCCGAAGATCCACGGCGCGGCGACGATGACGACGCGCGTGAACCGGCGGTGCCCGGCGCTCGGGATCGCGAGCTGCCGCCACCACGGCCCGGCCAGACCGCCGTCCACCGCGGTCTCCGGTGCCCGCCACACCACGAGGGCGAACGGCGCCGCGAC
>CAJYIG010000227.1 GCA_913774725.1 uncultured Curtobacterium sp.
AGCGGGCGGTGATCCGCGGTGCTGCGGCGGCGTGGCTGCCCTCGCCGGAGACGAGCACGGCGCCCGCGCTGCCCAGGGTGAGCAGGACGGTGTCGACGTGCTTGTCGCGCAGTCGGTGGGCGGCGGCGACGGCGGCGTCGAGGTCCTGCTCGTACACCTCGGGGTCGCCCCCGACGACCTCGGCGAGCTCCTCGGCGTTCGGCTTGACCAGGTCGATCCGCTCGCCGGACTGCAGCAGCGCCGTGAACGGGAGACCCGACGAGTCGACCGCGATCCGGACGGTGTCGCCGTGCCGCGCACGGACCGCGCGGACGAGGACGGCGAGCGCGTCGTCGGGCAGCCCGGGCGGCAGGGAGCCGGCGAGGACCACCCAGCGCGCGGCCGGACCGGTCGGCGTCGGGCCGGCGGCCTCGGCGACGAGCGCGGCGAGGTCGTCCATGCGTCCGGCGAGCGAGGGGCCGGGCTCGTTGAGCTTCGTCGTCGTGCCGGTGGGCTCGGTGACGGTGACGTTCGAGCGCAGCGGGGCCCCGATCGGCAGTGCGGCGGTCGGGATGCCCCGGGTCGCCAAGCCGAGCAGGACGGGGTCGAGCTCGTCGCCGGGCAGCACGGCGAGGGTGTCCCCACCGCTCGCGACGACGACCCGGGAGACGTTGACGCCCTTGCCGCCGGGCTCCGCCGTCGTGCGGACGGCCCGCTGCACGGCGCCGCGCTGGAGTTCGCCGCCGAGCTCGATCGTGCGGTCGAGGGACGGGTTGGGCGTCACGGTAACGATGCGGGTGCTGTTCATGCGACCACGACCTCCACGTCGGCGTCGGCGAGCGCACCGGCGAGGTCGGCCGGCGGCTCCTGGTCGGTGACGAGGGTGTCGACCTCGTCGAGTCGGGCGAAGCGCATCAGCGCCTCGACCCCGTGCTTGGCGGCGTCGGCGAGCACCACGCTGCGGCGGGCCGCGAGCACGTAGGCGCCCTTCACGGCGGCCTCGTACTCGTCGGGCGTGCTCAGGCCGAAGCCCGCGGACAGGCCGTTCGTGCCGACGAAGGCGATGTCGGGGCGGAGGGCGCCGATCTGCTGCACGGTGGCCGTGCCGACGGCGGCGCTCGTGACCCCGCGCACCCGGCCACCGAGCAGGTGCAGCTCGACGTGCTCGCTGTGCTGCAGGGTGGCGGCGATGGGCACCGAGTTCGTGACGACGGTCAGGGTCGCGCCCGGGGTCGCCGGCTCCCACCGGACGAGCTCGGCGGCGACGGCCGCGCAGGTGGTGCCGGCGTCGAGAGCGATCGAGCCGGTGAAGGTCGCGGGCACCAGGTGCATCGCGGCGCGGGCGATCGCGGTCTTCGCGGTGCCGTGCTGGCCCTCCCGCTCGGCGACGCTCAGCTCGACGACGCTCGAACGGCCCGCAGGCACCGCTCCCCCGTGCACGCGGCGCAGGACACCGGCGGTCTCGAGGGCGTCGAGGTCGCGGCGGACGGTCTCGGTGGTGACGTCGAAGTGCTCGGCGAGGTCGGCGACGGACACCCGCCCGGCCGACTGCAGCGCGGCGGCGATGGCGTCCTGCCGCTCCGTTGCGTACATGCCCGAACTCCTTCGTTCCCGTTGGTTTCAGGAACTGTACGTCCGAAAGTCACACGAACGCAACCGTTCCGTCACGAAACCAACACGAACGAAGGAGGAGCGGGACGATCTCAGGCGTCGAACGGCACCCGGTCGCTCGACCCCACACCCGCGCGCTGCCGGTACGACAGGTGCCCACCGAGGTAGCCGCCGACGCTCACGACGGTGAGTCCGACGAAGCCGAGGGCCTTGCCGGCGGCCGTGTTGCCCTTCCGGCGCTGCCACCAAGACAGTCCGAAGAACGTGATGCCGACCCAGTTGACGGCCTGGTGCACCCACCCGGTGCGACGCTGCTCGAGCGAGAGCTCGGCCCAGTCGACGTACCCAGCGGTGGACGCAGCCGTCGCCGACACCAGACCGACCCCGGTCAGGGTCGACGCGGCCCGGTCGTTGCCCTTCCCACCGATGGTGTCGAGGACGGCGGCGGAGATCCACGCGCCGAGCGGCACCTGGACCATGAGCGGGTGCAGCGGGTGGCCGAACGGCACGCCGTGCAGCAGCTGCCGCAGGGCCCGGGGCTTCGCGACGGCACGGACGACGCGCGTGTCGACGTCGACGGCCTTGTCGAGGACGCTCGCGCGCTCGATGGAATCGGTGAGGCGACGCAGGATCGGCAGCTCTGGCATGCCCTGGACGCTAGGCCGGGAGGCCCGGTGCCGGTTCCAGGGACCGGCACCGGGCCTCCCGGCGGTGCGTCTGGTGGATCGATCGCCTCCGCCGGGCGGCGGCGGTCCGTATCCGCTCGCCTCAGACGGCGGCGAGCGCGGAGGTCGGTGGGATGCATGCCGCGCGTGCCGCCGGGTAGATCCCGGAAACCCCACCGATCACGACGGTCGCGCCGAGGCCGCCGGCGACCGCCCAGAGCGGGACCGCGAGCGGGGCGCCGTTGGCGGCCGCGAAGGCGGCGGTCACCCCGACGCCGATCACCACCCCGGCGACACCGCCGAGGAACGACAGCAGCAGCGACTCCACCAGAAACTGGTCGCGGATGTTGCGGCGCCGGGCACCGAGCGCCCGTCGGACACCCACCTCGGCCCGTCGTTCGAGGACGGTGATCACCATGGTGTTCGCGACGCCGATGCCGCCGACCAGCAGTGCCACGCCGCCGATGCCGACGAGGAGGACGGTGAAGGAGTCGTCCGTGGCGTTCTTCGCGGCGAACGCGTCGGACGGGTTCGTCACGCCGACGTCACCGGGGCTGTCCGGACGGATCGCCCGGGCCAGGACGTCGCGCGCCTGAGCGACACGCTCCGGGTCGACCCGCGTGTAGACCGCCGTCGGGTGGCCGTCGAAGCCCAGCTCGGCCGCGAGTCCGCCGGGGACGAAGACCTGGTTGTCCAGGTCGGGCGCGAGGGCCATCGGCCCGAGGATCCCGACGACCTGCACCCACGATCCGTTCATCCAGACGCGGGTGTCCGCCGCGACCCGGTCGATGCCGAGCGACGCGGCCGCCTGGCTGCCGAGGACGACCTGGGGGACGGCGTCGGCGCGGGTGTCCAGCCACCGACCGGACACCACTGACCCACCGAGCACCGCGGGGACGTCGCCCCACGCGGTCATCGTGCCGATGCCCTTGGTCTCGAGCGGGGACACGAGTGCGTTCCGGTAGGGCGCCTGGCGCGGGATGGTGCCGACGCCGGCGGCCGTGAGCACGTCGTCCTGCCGCTCGGCGGACTCGACCGCGGTCTCCGGCAGCGGTGGCGTCTCGCCGAAGCCCTGCGTCTTGGTCGCCGTGAGCACGTTCGTGCCGAGGGCGTCGAGGACCTGGTCGAGCTTCGCCTTGCTCGACGAGGAGATCCCGACCACTGCGATCATCGCCGCGATGCCGATCGCGATGCCGAGCGCGGAGAGCACCACGCGGGTGGGGCGGGTGCGCAGGCCGAAGAGTCCGAGTCGGAGCAGGTCGCCGGGGCGGACGGCGTTCCGCCGGCTCACCGGGCTCCCTCCTGCCCGGTCGACCCGAAGGCGCCGACGAGTCCCATGCCCGCCGTGCGGATCGTCCGTGCGAGCTCGCGGGCGTCGGCCCCGTCGCCACGGGAGTCCTGCTGCACCAGACCGTCGCGCATGCGGACCTGGCGGGGCAGGGCCGCCGCGAGCTCGAGGTCGTGGGTGATGACGAGCACCGTCGTCCCGCCGGCGTTCAGTTCCCGGAGCAGGTCGAGGATCGCCGCGCCCGAGGCCGTGTCGAGCGCACCGGTCGGCTCGTCGGCGAGCAGGATCGTCGGGTCGCCGACGATCGCCCGCGCGATGGCGACCCGCTGCTTCTCACCGCCGGACAGCTGGTTCGGCCGGTGGTCGACGCGGTGCCCGAGCCCGACGCGTTCGAGGGCGACCACCGCGCGCCGCTGGCGCTCGTGCCGTCCGACGCCCGCGTAGAGCAGGCCGTCGGCCACGTTCTCGGTCGCGGTCGCCCCTGTCTGCAGGTGGAAGTGCTGGAACACGAAGCCGATGTGGTCGGCGCGGAGCTCGGACAGCGCGTCGTCCGTCATCGTCTGCACGTCGTTGCCGGCGATCGTCAGGCTGCCGGAGGTCGGCCGGTCGAGCGTCCCGATGATGTTGAGCATCGTCGACTTGCCGGAGCCGGACGGCCCGACCACGGCCACGAGTTCGCCCGCGTCGACGGACAAGGACACCCCGCGGAGCGCCCCGACCTCGCCGTAGGTCTTCACGAGGTCGTCGAGTACGAGGACGGGGGCGGTCACGAGGGCACCACCACCTGGTCGCCCTCGCGGACGTCCCCGGTCACGGCGACCCGGCCGTTCGCCACGAACCCGGCCTCGACCGGGACACGCTCCGTGTCGCCGTGTCGCACCACGTCGACCGCGTAGCCGTCCGACCCGTGCGCCACGAGCGCCGCGACCGGCACCGACAGCACGTCCCGCTCGCTGCGACCGGCGACGATGATCTGCGCCGTCGCGGCGGCCGGCAGCTGCCGGTCCCCCGCCTCGATCGCGATGGTCGCCCGGACCTTCGGAGCGCCGCCGTTGTCGTCCTCCACGGGCTCGGTCGCGACGACCTTGCCGGGGAGGGCGTCGCCGCCGCCGTTGATCCGGACCGAGACCTCGGCGCCGACCGCGAGCCGGTCCGCGTCCTGCTGCCCGACGGTGGTGTCGACCACGCGGCTGGTGCTCGTGACGCTGATGACGTTGCCGCCGGAGCCCCCGGCCGATCCGCCGCCGGCCTCTCCACCGGCGTCACCACCGCCCCCACTCCCGACGGTCTGGCCGAGCGTCCCGTCGACCTTCGCCACGCGGACGTCGCCGTCGACGAAGGCGATGTCGTCCGCGCCGATCGTGCCGGTGACCGTGCGGTGGCGGTCCTTCTGCCACTGCCGGACCCCCGCGAGCGTGCGCTTGCCGAAGCGGTCGTCCTCGACGACGCCGTACCCGAGTGCCGCGAGGTTCCGGTTGAGCTGCGCGACGTCCTGACCGCGGTCGCCGAACTCGAGCGTGCGCCACAGCGGGACGGTGCCGTACATCGCCCGGACGGGCTCCTCGTCGACCGCGTAGAGCGGCTCGTCGCGGTGGATGACCTGGCCCGGGTCCGGGAGCCACGTGATGGTGCCCGATGCCGCGGCCGGTACGCCGACCGGGGCGCCGTAGCCGAGCGTCCCCGCGAAGATGTTCGACTCGGTCAGGTCGCCGCGGGTGACCGGCGACGTGGAGCGGTGCTCCGAGGTGGTGTCCTCGTCGGCGGCGGAGGCGGCGGTCGGCTGGCCGCTGAGCAGCGCCCAGGACGCGCCACCGGCGCCGAGGACGGCGACCAGGCAGACGGAGGCGACGATGATGCGCCGACGGCTGCGGCCGGGTCGGGAGTGGGAGGTGGGGGCCATCTGGACCTTCCTGGGGTCGGTGTGTGAGGTGGGGTGATGTGGTGTCGCGCGGCAGTGCCCGGTTGGTGCGTGCCCAGCTGGTCAGTGCCCGACTGGTGGTGCCCGGCTGGTGGTGCCGGCTGGTGGTGCCGGCTGGTGGTGCCGGCTGGTCAGTGTCCGACTGGTACTGCCCGACAGGTGGTGCCCGGCTGGTCAGCGCCCGGCCGTCCGGCTGTCCGGCGTGCTGCGGGCGGAGAGGACGAGCGGGAGGGCGGTGCACAGGGCGACGGCGCTGAGCGCGATGCGGCTGCTGACGGACGAGTGGGTCATGGGTCCATGGAACGAGATCGGCTGTTTCCCCAGCTGGTCAGGACGGGTTGCACCGGCGAAACACGACGACGCCCCCGCCGGATCGGCAGGGGGCGTCGTGGTCGAGGGTCGGGGTCGGCGTGGAGATCGGCGCCGTGTCACTCGGGGCGGGCTCAACCCGGGTTCGACTGCTTCGTGTCCGGGGCGAACTCGGCGAGGCAGTCCGAGAAGGCCTTCTCGAACGCCGGCTCCTCGGACCGGGCGTAGTCCGCAGGGTTGAGCACGCCGGGCTCCTGCTCGGGGAAGTCGGCGAACCCGTGCTCGCGGATGCACGACGCGACCTGGTCGTACTGGCGCTCCCAGGTCTGTCGCTGCGCGTCGTCGG
>CAJYIG010000228.1 GCA_913774725.1 uncultured Curtobacterium sp.
CCCACTCGGTCCTGCCGTCCGACTACACGCGGATCGCCGTGCGGGTGCTGCTCGAGTCCGGCGCGGACAACGTCGGCGGGATCATGCACGCCGAGGGACGGACACCGTTCGAGCGTGCCGTCGCGCACGCCTACGGCAGCCGGGTCGGTCTCGGTGGGACACCGCACCACGTCGGCGGCAAGGCCGGACCGGCCGAGACGGCGTACCTCGGGGTGTTCCGACGCGACCGGCTCTTCGAGGTCGGGCTCTTCGACGAGGGCATCAAGCGCGGCCAGGACTGGGAGCTGAACCGCCGGCTGCGCCAGACCGGCGGCACGGTGTGGTTCACCCCGGAGCTCGTCGTCACCTACCGCCCGCGTCCGAGCCTGCGCCGACTCGTCCGGCAGTTCGTCGCGACGGGACTGTGGCGCGGTGAGCTCGCGCGCCGGTTCCCCGCGAACAACGGCGTGCGGTACTTCGTCCCGCCGGCGATGGTCGTGGCGATGGCGCTCGGGATCGTCGCGGGCATCGTCGGGATCGTCGGCGCCGCACTCAGCTCCCCGGTTGCCTGGGCCTGCCTCGGATTCGTCGTCCCCGCGGTCTACCTGCTCTTCGTCGTGCTCGGTGCCGTCGCCGTGGCGCGGCGCTCCGGGCTCTCCACCATGCTGTGGCTGATCGTGGTGCTGCCGTGCATCCACGTCGGCTGGGGCATCGGCTTCATCATCGGGTTCCTGACCCGGACCTCCGAGCTGACCACGCACACGGGACGGTGACCTGACCCCTTGACCGACGACACCACCGGCCGCGGCGCGACCCGACCGACCTCCATAGCGGAACTCCGCGCGGTCGCCCAACCCGACGAGGTCCGCTCGCGCGCGAACGCCGAGCACTGGACCGCGTCGCTCTACCTGCGCGACGTCTCGCCGTACCTGACCTGGCTGCTGCTGAAGACCCGCGTGTCGGCGAACCAGGTGACCGGCCTGATGATCCTGGTCGGGTGGAGCGTCGCCGCTGCGCTGCTGATCCCCGGCATCTGGGGTGCGCTGCTCGCACTCGTGCTCGGCCAACTGCAGATGCTCGTGGACTGCTGTGACGGTGAGGTGGCCCGCTGGCGCGGCACCCGGTCGCCGGCCGGGGTGTTCCTCGACAAGGTCGGGCACTACACCACCGAGGGGCTCATCCCGATCGCGCTCGGGGTCCGTGCGGCGACCTGGCCGATACACGGCGGGGACTGGATGTGGACGACGATCGGCTGTGCGCTCGGCCTCGTGATCGTGCTCAACAAGGCGCTCAACGACATGGTCCACGTCGCCCGGGCGAACGCGGGCCTCGAGAAGCTCGTCGACCGTCGCGACGCGGGCACCGCGCCCTCCGGTCGACGCCTGGCGACCCTCCGCCGTGCCGCGCGCTTCCTGCCCTTCCACCGCCTGTACCACTCGGTCGAGCTCACGATCCTGGCGTTCGTCCTCGCGCTGCTCGGGCTCGTGATCGGTGACCCGCTGGCGGACCGGATCCTGGTCGGGGTGCTGCTGCCGCTCGCGGTCCTGGCCACGGCCGGTCACTTCGTCGCCATCATGTCGTCGAAGCGGGTGCGCGCATGACCGGACCGGCCTCCGACGTGCCGCAGGGCCAGCACTCGGCCGTGACCCCGGGCACCGCTCGACGGAACGCTCCGCCGCGCCGGGTGCGACCGCGCATCGCCGTGGTGAGCCTGTCCCAGGGCACCCGGCCGGACGACCTCCGCCGAGGCCTGGACAGCGTGCTCGCGCAGCAGGACGTCGAGCTCGACGTGGTGTGCGTCGGCAACGGCTGGGCACCGACCGGGCTGCCGGAGGGCGTCCGTGCACTCGCCCTGCCGGAGAACGTCGGGATCCCCGCCGGACGGAACGCCGGGGCCGAGGTCGTCGACGGCGACCACGTGTTCTTCCTCGACGACGACGCGTCGATCCCGTCGCCGACCTTCCTGCGTGACGCCGTGGCGCTCCTCGACGGCGACCCGTCGCTCGGCCTCGTGCAGCCGCGGGTCGTCGACCCGAGCGGCTCTGCGAACCCCCGCCGTTGGGTACCGCGGATCCGTAAGGGCGACGCGACGGACTCGTCGCCGGTGTTCTCGGTGTGGGAGGGCGCCGTGCTCCTGCCGATGGACGTCTACCGTGCCGTCGGCGGCTGGGGAGCGCCGTACTTCTACGCGCACGAGGGCATCGAGCTCGCGTGGCGCGTGTGGGACGCCGGTCGACGTGCGTGGTACGCCGGCGACCTGGTCGCGCACCACCCGGCGATCGATCCCGCCCGGCATGCCGAGTACATCCGCCTGAACGCGCGCAACCGTGTGTTCCTGGCGCGGCGCAACCTGCCGGCACCACTGCGACCGCTCTACGTCGGATCGTGGGCCGCGATCCAGGTCGCCCGCTGGTGGCGGCATCCGGTGCGTCTGCGGACCTGGTTCGCCGGCGTCGGCGAGGGCTGGACGGCGGACTGCGGTCCGACCCGGCCCATGGGGTGGCTGACGATCGCCCGGATGACGCTCGCCGGTCGCCCACCCGTCGTCTGACCCCGCCGCGACGTTCGACTGGAGGCTCCGGAGCCCCGTCGGTGTCGCAGTGCTCGGTGTCGCAGCGGTCGAGGTCGTCCCCGCCGCCGACCGTGCCACCGAGGAGCCCGCACAGCAACCGCCCGTAGCCTGAGGACCACCATGCCGATCACCAAGGACGTCCGGACCGCCATCCGTCTCGCCCGCCGCCTCCTGCGTTCGCGGCAGAACCGACGGGAGCTCGACCGTCGCCTGCCCGGTGCTCCGCAGCTGCCGCCCCGGTCGATCGAGGTCGCGGTGTACTTCGCCGACGGCCCGGTGAACATGTACCAGATCCGCCAGTGGTACGCGCCCCTGGCGGAACTCGCCCGCGAGCACCCGGTCGCGATCGTCTCGCGCAGCCCCGGCACGATGACGACGCTGCTCGACGAGTCGCCCGTCCCCGCGGTGTACGCCCGTCAGGTCGTCGACCTCGAGCGCTTCGTCGAGGAGCAGGCACCGAAGATCGTCCTGTACGTCAACCAGAACGCCCGCAACTTCCAGATGATGCGGTACGGGCGCATGTGGCACGTCTTCGTCAACCACGGCGAGAGCGACAAGATGTACATGACGACCAACCAGTTCAAGGCGTACGACTACGCCCTCATCGCGGGTGACGCGGCACGGGACCGCCTGCGTGCAGCGCTCTGGGACTACGACGTCGACGGCCGCACGATCGCCATCGGCCGTCCGCAGGCAGACCACTTCGCCGGTGCGGTGCCGTACCCGCAGGACGACCGCACCGTGGTGCTCTACGCGCCGACGTGGGAGGGTGACCGCGCCGCGGCCGCGTACGGGTCGATCGCGTCGCACGGGGTCGTCCTCGCCGAGCACCTGCTCGCGACGGGTCGGCACCGGTTGGTGTACCGCCCGCACCCCCGGAGCGGCGTGCTCGACCAGGACTACCGGTCGGCGCACGAGCGCATCGTCGCCGCCATCGCCGCCGCGAACGCCGCCGACCCGTCGGCCCACCACGTGTACGACGACGGGCCGCAGCTCGGGTGGCAGCTCGCGGACGCCGACGTCGCGGTCACCGACATCAGCGCGATGATCTACGACCGGCTGGCCGTCGGCAAGCCCCTGATCGTGACGCGTCCGGCAGCGCCCGACGCGGACGTGGACGAGCGCGGGTACCTCGGCGACGCGGACTGGCTGCTCGCCGAGGACGCCACGGACATCGTCGCGCGGGTGGACGCCGCTGCGAACGACGCCGAGCAGCTCGCGAAGCTCCGGCACTGGGTCGAGCGGTACTTCGGTGACACCACGCCGGGTGTCGCGACGAGTCGGCTGCACGCCGCCGTGGACCGACTCGTGACGCGCTGGCACGAGGTCGCCGTGGAGCGCGGCGAGGCCTGACCCGGCGCGCGACGTCACGACGCGAGCCCCACGAGGCGGTCGCCGACCAGGGCCATGCGCCACAGGTACTCCGACCGGTCCGGGCGCCGCCACCGGACGACCACGATGCCGGTCTGCTCGGGATCGGCGCCGAACACCGCGATCGACAGGGACCGCCCCGGGTCGAGACGGTTCACCGCGAGCGGCGGGCAGTAGCCGCTGCCGAGGTGCGTCAAGGAGATCGCGTGCAGGGGCTCGGGGCCGGTGTTCACCAGGTCGTAGCGACGTGGTGCTCCGGAGCGGTCGACGGTGAACGGGACTGCGTAGGCCGTGGGTGGGTGGTGCATGCGCGTCACGCTAGGGGGAGGGGCCGACGTCGGGGGCCCGGGGGAGCCGTCCGGGACGACTGCTTGTGGAGGAGGCGACGGCGGGCCCCTGGTGTGGAGGAGGGGGCTCAGGCCCCGTGGTCCGCCTCGTACCGCGCGAGCGCTGCCTCGATCGTGTCGTCGAGCTGCAGCCGCCCCTTGTCGAGGTAGAGCCCTCGGTCGCAGAACCGGCGCAGGTCCTTGTCGCTATGCGAGACGAAGAACAGCGTCCGGCCACCGGCCAGCAGTTCCTCGATGCGCTTGTAGCACTTCTCGCGGAAGCTCTTGTCACCCACCGCCAGCACCTCGTCGACCAGGATGACGGGTTCGTCCAACCGGGAGATCACGGCGAAGGCGATGCGCACCTTCATGCCGCTCGACAGGTGCTTGTAGGGGGTGTCGACGAAGTCCCCGATCTCGGCGAAGTCGATGATCTCGTCGAACGCGTCGCGGATCTCCGACCGGGACATCCCGTGCAGGCCGGCCGTCAGGTACACGTTGTCCCGGACCGTGAGGTCACCGACGAAGCCGCCGGTGATCTCGATGAGCGGCGCGACCCCGGCGTCCACGCGGACGCGACCCTCGTCGGGCAGCATGACCTGCGCGACGAGCTTCAGCAGGGTGGACTTGCCCTGGCCGTTGCGCCCGACGACGCCGATCGCCTCGCCCGGGCGCACGTCGAAGGACACGTTGCGGAGCGCCCAGAACTCGTCCGCCCGCTTCCGCCGGTTGCTGCCGGCGAACAGGTCCTTGAAGCTCCGGCTCGCCCGGCGGTTGCGCTTGAAGCGGATGCCGGCGTCCCGGACCGAGATCACGGGGGCCACGGTCGTCGACGGCGCGGTGGAGTCGGTGGCGGTCATCACAGCTCCTTCAGGACACGGTGCTCGCTCCGGCGGAACACGACCAGTCCGACCCCGAGCACCACGGCGGTGACGAGGACCGACACGCCGACCTCTCTCCAGTCGAGCTGACCGGGGAAGAACGCGGAGCGGTAGATGCCGAAGATGCCGCTGAGCGGGTTCAGCGCGGCGATGTCGTGCAGCCGCTCCGGGAGCGCCTGCGTGCCATAGATGATCGGCGATGCGTAGAAGAGGAAGCGCAGCACGAGCTTCACGGCGCGTTCCAGGTCACGGAAGAACACCACCAGCGGGGCGACGATCAGGCCGAGTCCGTAGACCAGCGCCGCCTGCAGCACGATGGCCAGGGGGTAGAGGGCGAGTTCCCAGTGCAGGTGCGCACCGGTGGCGATCGCGAACACCGCGAGCACCGGCAGGCTCAGCAGGAACTCGATGCCCTTCGACGCGTTCACCCGGGCGACCCAGATGCTCCGTGGGATCGTCGTCGACCGGATCAGCTTCGCTTCCTTGGTGAAGGCCCGCGTGGAGTCCGACACGGCGCCGGTGAACCACATCCACGGCAGCAGCGCCGACAGCAGGAAGACGATGTACGGTTCCTCACCGACCGACCCACGGTGGAACACCTGGGTGAAGACGAACCAGTAGATCGCCGACATCACCAGCGGGTCGAGGATCGACCACAGGTACCCGAGCGCGGACGTCGAGTACCGGACACGGAGGTCGCGCACGGTCAGCAGCCAGAGCGCCTGACGGTAGCGCCGACCGGCGCTCCGCGGCGCCGTCGATGCGGTCGTCGCGGGCGCGGTCGGCGCACTCGCTGTGGTCACGGCTTCCCTCCGGGCGGATCCGCCGAGGGGGTCCTGACGGTGGTTCAGGCGAACAGGTCGTTCGCGCGCTCGAGGTCCTCGGCGAAGTCGATCTCGACCGCGTACAGGTCGGAGATGTCGATCGGCGACCAGCGTAGCCCGTCCTCGGCGATGGCAGCCTCGATGCCGCCCTCGAAGTACTCCTGGTCGTCGACGCGGCCGAGCTGGCGGATGAGCGCCTGCTTGTCACGCGAGGAGACGTAGTTGATGCCGACGGCCTCGCCGAGACCACCCACGACCCGCTTCGAGAGCTCCTTGATGCAGCCCTGGGCGTCGACGGTGTACTTGACCTCTTCGTCGGACACCTTCTCGGTGTTGACGCTGACGAAGGAGCGGTCCTGGTCCATCATGTCGGCGGCGCGGACGAGGGCACGCGGGTCGAAGACGACGTCACCGTTCATCCAGAGGACACCGCTCTTGCCGGTGGCCTTGAGCGCGCGCAGCAGGCTCTTCGACGTGTTCGTGGAGTCGTACGACTCGTTGTAGACGAAGTTCGCCTCGGGGAACGCCTCGACGATGTACTCCGACTTGTAGCCGACGACGATCGTGACGCGCGCGCTCGAGCCGAACGCCGCCCGGATGTTGTCGAACTGCTGCTGCATGATGGTGCGGCCGTCGCTGAGTTCGGTGAGCGGCTTCGGCAGGCTGCGGCCGAGTCGGCTGCCCATCCCCGCTGCGAGGATGACGATCTGCGTGGTCATGCTGGTCCCTTCTGGTGTCCGCCCGCGCGCCGCGTGGGGCACGGGCGGGCCTCGTCGAGTGTGCTCGCACCGGTTCGGAGTTCGCCGTGAGCGTGCGCATCCTGCACCTTCTCGAGGGGGACGAGCGGCCACGGCGGAGCCCGTTCGAGCAGGTTTCCATGTGGTGAACACTCCGTCGTGCCCTGGTGAATGATACGGAACGAGTCCGCTCCGGGGTACACCCGTGCGCGCTTCGTGGTCAATTCGTGACCCTGTGACCGGTTCGGTACCGGAGCCCGGGCGGACGCGCCGACGGTCGGGGTCGGCGGCGTCCGGCGCGTTGGTACGGTGGGGCGGTGGCTGCAGCTGATGACGACGACGTGTACGCGACGTCCGACGCCGCCTGGCTGGCCGAGGCGGACGAACCGCCCGGTGACGCGGCCGACGACGACACGGGGGACGGGGATGCGCACGACGCCTCCGATGATGACGAGATGACCGACGACGCGAGCACGACTGCCGTCGCGGTCGACCAGGGCGAGCGCTCCGACGGTCCGGCTGCGGCTACCAACGCAGGCGTCACTGTTGCGACCGACGCAGGCGTCACTGCTGCGACGAGCGCAGGTGTCACCGCCGCGGCGACGACCGCTCCGACGGACCGCACGCCCCGCAAGAACAAGGGCAAGGGTCGCGCCACCCGTCCCGGAGGCCCCGGGACGCCCGCGTCGACGGCTCCGGCAACGGCCGGCGGCGCCGTCTCGGCAGGAGCCACCGGCGGTGCCGCCCCCGGCGGCCCGACCGTGGCCGCCGACGACCGGGGGCCGACCACCACCCCGGACACGAGCACGACGTCCGCCGGGAAGACCCCGACGACGAAGAAGAAGCGCACCCCCGGTCGCCAGCCGACCGCCACCGCTGCCGCGACGCAGACCGCGCAGGCGCAGCAGCCCGTCGTGCTCCGCGCGAGCGGCCTTGTCAAGCGGTACGGACAGACCCTCGCCGCCGACGAGGTCGACCTCGAGATCCGCCAGGGCTCGATCTTCGGGGTCGTCGGCCCCAACGGCGCCGGCAAGACCACCACGCTCTCGATGGTGACCGGTCTCCTCCGTCCGGATGCGGGCACCGTGACCGTCCTCGACCACGACGTCTGGTCGGACCCGACCGCGGCGAAGCGTGCCCTCGGCGTACTGCCCGATCGCCTCCGGCTCTTCGACCGGCTCACCGGCGCGCAGCTGCTGCACTACTCGGCCACCCTCCGCGGGCTCGACGGCGCGACCGCCCGGAAGCGCAGTGCCGACCTGGCCGAGGCGTTCGGTCTGGGCGAGGCGCTCGGGCGCCAGGTCGCCGACTACTCCGTCGGCATGGCGAAGAAGATCGCGCTCGCCGCGACCCTGATCCACTCGCCGCGCGTGCTCGTGCTCGACGAGCCCTTCGAGTCGGTCGACCCGGTGAGCGCGGCGACCATCACGGACATCCTGCGGCGCTACACGCGCGGCGGCGGGACCGTGGTGCTCTCCAGCCACTCCATGGAGCTCGTCCAGCGCACCTGCGACTCGGTCGCGATCATCGTCGGCGGCAAGGTCCTGGCCTCGGGCACCATGGCGCAGGTCCGCGGGCGCAAGAGCCTCGAGGACAAGTTCGTCGAACTCGCGGGCGGCCGCGTCGTGGCAGAAAGCATGGAATGGTTGCACAGCTTCTCCGACTGAGGGTCGACCTGCTCGCAGGCGAGGTCCGCGGGGGAGCCCGACGATCGGTCCTCGTCGTGCTGGGGTCCCTGCTCGGCCTGGTCGCCGCGGTCGTGGTCGCCGGGGAGCTCCTCGCGCTCCGGTCGGCGCCCGCCGAGGTCGCCCGCTCCGTCGCGGTCCCCGTCGGCACCTTCGTCTCCCTCGCGCTCACCCTCGTCCCGCTCGTCGTGGGCCGCTCCGACCAGTTCGATCCGCGACGGTTCGCCGTGTACGGCATCGACCGTCGTCGGCTCGCCGTCGGGCTCGGGGTCGCCGGGCTCGTCGGGATCCCGGTGCTCGCGGTCGCGATCGTCGCGGTCGGTCAGGTCGGTGCCTGGTCGCGCACCGGGGGCACCGCGGTGCTCGCCGTCGTCGCCGCACTGCTCGGCACCCTGACCTGCGCCCTGCTGCTCCGGGTCGGCAGCGCCGTCGGTGCGACCTTCGTCGGTCCGCACCGGTCGCGCGACGCCGGCTGGCTCGCCGCCCTGGTCATCGTCGTCCTCGGGCTCCCGGTGGCGTCGCTGCTGCTCCGCAGCGACTGGCTCGACCCGGCCAGCGCCGAGCTGCAGCGGGTCGCCGACATCGCCGGGTGGACGCCGTGGGGTGCCGCCTGGGCGGTCCCGGCGGACGTCGCCAGCGGCCGCGTCGGGGAGGGGGTCCTGAAGCTCCTGGTCGCCCTGGTCACCGTCGCACTGCTCGCACTGGCGTGGTGGGCGCTCGTCGGTCGGGCGCTCGAGGCAGCCGACGGCCGTACCGGTTCCCGGCGCTACCGCGGGCTGGGCTGGTTCGCCGGGCTCGGTTCCACCCCGGTGGGCGCGGTCGCCGCCCGCGCACTGACCTACTGGGGCCGTGACCCGCGGTACCGGATGTCCTACCTCGTCATCCTGTTCGTGCCGATCGTCGTGCTCCCGCTCGGGGTCGCCGGCGTGCCGTGGCACTGGACCGCGCTCGTCCCGCTGCCGCTCATGGCGCTCATCGCCGGGTTCCTGCCGCACAACGACGTCTCCTACGACAACACCGCGGTCTGGCTGCACGTCGCGTCGGGCGCTCCCGGGTGGAGCGACCGACTCGGCCGTCTCGTGCCGTTGCTCGTCGTGGGACTGCCGCTCGTGGTGGCCGGTGCCGCCGTCTCCGCCACGCTCTTCGGCGACCCCGTCGCCTTCCCGGTGCTGACCGGCATCGCGGTCGGCGCCCTGCTGGCCGGTCTCGGACTGTCGAGCATCGTCTCCGTCCTGCTGCCGTACCCGACGGTCCGCCCGGGCGACCACCCGTTCCAGCAGCCGCAGGCCGCCGGCACGACGGCTGCGGTCGCGCAGACGACGATGATCGTCGGCATCCTGGCGTCGCTCGTCCCCGCGGTGTGGCTCGCGGTCCTCACCGCCGTGGACGGTCCGGAGCCCTGGGCGACCGCGACGCTCGTCGTCGGCGTCGCCGTGGGCGTCGTCGTGCTCGTGGTCGGCGTGGCCGTCGGCGGTCGGCTCTTCGACCGGCGCGGTCCGGACCTGCTCGCTGCGGCGCAGCGCAACTGACCGCCCGCCGGACGGGAGGCACGTGGCCGGGCGGTCGCGCCGGCTCCGGTCCGGATGCGTCGTCGG
>CAJYIG010000229.1 GCA_913774725.1 uncultured Curtobacterium sp.
CGAGGTGCACGGGCCCCTCGGCGCCTACTTCGTCTGGACCCCCTCCGGCGACCCGGACCCGGTGCACCTGATCGCCGGCGGGTCGGGAGTCGTGCCCCTGTACGCCATGGCGGCCGCGCACGCCGAGAGCGACGATCCGGCCCTCTTCCGCCTGCTCTACTCGGTGCGATCGCCGGACGACATGTTCTTCCGCGCCGAGCTGGAGGCTCTCGTCGAGAGCGATGACCGTTTCGACCTGCAGGTCGTCTACACGCGACGCGCACCGATGGGGTCGACGACTCCTCCCGGTCGTCTGACCGCCGAGCAGCTGCGCACGGCCGTTCCCCCCGCCACGGCCCGTCCGCGCCTGTTCGTGTGCGGCCCCACCCCTTTCGTCGAGGCGGTCGCGGGATGGCTGGTCGAGGAAGGGCACGCACCCGGGCGGGTGCGCACCGAGAGATTCGGGGGTTCGTGATGACACGTCTCGACGGCAATGCCCTGGCCGGCCGTCTCGCCGACCTCATGGGGTGGGATGCCACGGCCTCCGAGGTGCGCTGCACGCACTGCGGCATGCGCGGGCTCCTCGCCACCGCCGTGGTCTACATCTCCGCGATGGGCGCCGTCGTGCGATGCCGATCGTGCGACGCGGTCCTGCTCACCCTCGTCGACGCCCCGGACGGCCGCTCGTGGATGGGGATGCCCGGGCTGACCGCGCTGGAGCTGCGGCGCGGGTGAGGCGCCGCGGGTGATTGCGTCTGCGCTCCGGGCGCGACCATACTCACCCGAGGGGCGTCGCGCCGACCGTGCGCGAGACCGCGGACGCGAGGGGTGGACGATGGCAGCTGCGGAGCCGGGCTGGTACGACGACGGGTCGGGACGGATGCGCTGGTGGGACGGCGCGCAGTGGACCGACCGATTCCAGGAACCGACGGCGCCGCAGCCGGGCATCGCCGGCATGGTCGCGCGAGCTCAGGCCGACGCGGTCGCCGGGGCGCAACCCCGTCCCGCTCAGAACGGCTGGAACTACGTCGTCCTCCAGGTCGTGCTGAAGGAGAAGTTCTTCGGAACCGGTTCGGGCAACCTCACGGAGCTCGAGAACGTGATCAATCGGCAGGCCGCCCTCGGCTACCGCCTGCACACGATCACCACCGCCTCGTCGGGCAGCACCGGCTTCGGGGGCGGCGATCGTATTCAAGCCACGATGGTGTTCGAGCGCCAGGGGTGACACCCGGAACCAGAAAAACCCCGGCGAACCGGGGCTTCTTCTGCGGAGACGGAGGGATTTGAACCCTCGGTCCCCTTACGGGGACTCCACCTTAGCAGGGTGGTGCACTAGGCCTGACTATGCGACGTCTCCAGGTGCCCGACCTTGCGGCACGAGCACACCGGTCCATACTAACCGGATGCCACCCGGCATCCGAAACCGAAGTCCGGATGCCGGGTGTCGCAGCCGCGCGTCACTGACGCACGTTGCCGTTCGAGCAGGTCGCCTGTGCGGCGGTCTGCCCCGCGATGCCCTCGGGCAGCACGACCGCGTCGGACGTGGGCGCAGGGCTCGCGGTGGCGTCGGCGCCCGCGGTCGGGACGTCGGTCGGGGCGGGGGCGGCGGTGTCGACCGGAGCCGGAGTGGCGTTGGCGTCGGCGATCACGCCGTTGCCGTCGCTCAGGTTGCCCGACAGCTGCAGCGGCTGGTTCGCGGCGAGCGCGGCCCACAGGGTGTCGGCGTCGGTGCGGTCGGGGACGACGCGGTTCGGGTCGGACGGGTCGGTGTAGGTCGGGTACTGGATGAAGACGATCTCGCTGAAGGGGACGTCCTTCACCGCGGAGGCGATCTGCACGAGCGTCAGCGGGTTGGTCAGCGAGGTCGAGGGGTCGACGTTGCGCAGCGCGGTCGAGGCCAGCTTGTACAGCGTCGCCGGGTTCGACAGCACCTCCTGGCTCTTCAGCTTGTTCGCCAGTCGCGACATGTACTGCTGCTGGTTGGAGATGCGACCGAGGTCGCCGCCGTCGCCGACGCCGTGGCGCGTGCGCAGGAACTGCAGGGCGTCGAGACCGACGACGGTGCGCATGCCGGCGGGCCAGTCGATCCCGGTGTACGGGTCTTTGATGCCGTTGGCGATGCAGACGTCGACACCGCCGACGGCATCCGTGATGTTGATGACGCCGCCGAAGCTCACCTTCGCGGCGAAGGGGATCTCGAGCCCGCTGAGGTCGGAGATGGTCTCGACCACGCAGGAGAGACCGCCGTACGAGAACGCGCTGTTGATCTGCTGCTTGCTCATCGCGGAGTGCTCGACGCCGTCCTTGTCGGTGCACGACGGGATGGGGACCATGAGATCGCGCGGGAACGAGATCACGGTCACACGGCGCGGCGCGTCGGAGATGTGCACGAGCATGTTGACGTCGTTGAGGCTGCCCTCGGAGTCGGCCCCGGTGCACCGGTCGCCGAACAGCTGGGCGAAGTCGGGCTCGCACTCGTCGGTACCGATGAGCAGCATGTTCACGCCGCCCTTGAGCTCCCCGAGGTCCGGCGGAACGGCCGGCTGGTTCTTCAGTTCGACGGCGTCGGCCGTGAAGCTGCGGGTCAGGTCGATCGCGGCGTAGGCCAGCACCGTCCCACCCGAGACGAGGAGCACGGCGAGCGCGATCGCGAGTCCGCGGAACAGCTGGCCGAGCGGGCCGGGTGACCGCAGCCGCCCGTGGCGCGCAACGGTCCTCTGACCGCGCGGGGTGTTCGTCTTGCTCACTCGGGTCCTTTCACGACGGATGCCACCGGCCCGGCAGCACGTCGACTCCGGCGCGGCAGTCCGAAGTCGCAGCAATACTAGGGATCCGCGGCTGTGAATGCCGTGAGGACCGGGCGTTTCGGCCGCTCAGCCAGGCGAGATCCGCGCGTCGTCGGTGGCCGGTGGAGTGCACTGACGAGAGAATCGGCGCGCCTGGACGGAGCTCTCGACGTTCGCGGGCCTCATCATCCTCCTGGTCGCGACGAGCCTGATGCACATGGCGACGGGCCGCCGCAATTGCGACTGAGCGGAGGATCAGGGTCGATAGGCGTCACGGCGATGGGTGATCGAGACGATCTCGATCACGACCCGGTGATCGATGATGCGGTACAGCACGCGATACTCGCCCCGACGAGCCGAGAACAACGGGGCGAGCGGCTCCCGGAGCGGCTTGCCGAGCCGTCGCGGGTTTTCGGCCAGCACACCGACGATGAACCCGAATGCGGCGGCCGCGACCTTCTCCGGGAGGTCGATCTCGAGTGCTCGACGCGCACCCCGCGTGAAGACGACCTCGTAGGTCATCGCGAAAGACGACCGCGGGCGACCATCGCAGCCCTCACCTCGTCCGCCGTCGACACGTCGCCCGCAGCCAGGTCGGCCAACCCCTCCCGAACCGCGGCGACCTCGTCGGGGCGGCTGAGCACATCGACCGTCTCGATCAGCGCGTCGTAGTCGTCAGCGCTCATCAGGACGGCGACATGGTCACCGTTCCGCGTGATGTCGAATCTTTCGTGCGTCGTGACGGCGGACTCGACGAGCTTGGACAGGTTGGCTCGCGCCTCCGCGAGCGGCAGCGTGGTCATGTACAGAATTGTAGCGTTCGAGGTCGTTCGCGTCTGGCCCGATGGACATCCGCGACGCGCGGAGCCTCCGGCGGCGTGGGCCCAACTCCGTTCGACTCCCGCTCGACCGGTCATAACGAGAGAACGCGGACCCCTGCGGGGCCCGCGTTCTCTCATTGCGGAGGGTGTGGGATTCTCCCCACCGCCCCTCCACGCGCCGCTCCGCGACGCGCGGAGCCTCCGGCGGCGTGGGCCCAACTCCGTTCGACTCCCGCTCGACCGGT
>CAJYIG010000230.1 GCA_913774725.1 uncultured Curtobacterium sp.
CCGTCGCCCGCACCCGTCGGTACAGGTCGAACGTCATCCGCCGCCAGTCCACGGTGGCGAGCGTGCTGTGCACGCGGTCCTGGGCCCTCGGCTCCTGCGTCTGGCTCACGAGGACGAGCGTACGCCCACGCCCACCGTCGAGGTGTGATCAGTCCCGCCCGAAGAGCCGGCCGATGGCGCGCCCTACCGCACTCCGCCGCTTCGTCCAGCCTGCGCGGGCGAGGACGTCGTCCACCGGTCCGGTCACGTCGCTCGAGCGGAACGAGAAGGCGGTGTTCTCCCCGTCCCAGTTCTTCTGCACCACGCTCGTCGTGTACTCGCCGCTGTCGTCGACGAGCGTCACCCGGTAGCGCCACTCCGCCCGGCCCCACGCCAGCTGCGCGCCCTGCAGCCGGTGGCGCCACACCGCCACGATCCGGTCGTCGTCCTTGCGGACCTCGAACGGGTGGGAACCGTCGTTCAGGGCGAGGAGCGCCTGCTCGACCTCGGCGGCGGGGCGGTGCGGGGGAACGGTCGTCACGGGTGCAGCCTACGGACCGGGCGTCCGGTCGTGCCGGTCGACCTCGGGAGCGGAGGAGTCCGACCACGGACGGCCAGTGCGGCCTGGACGATCGGTCCCGTCACCCTGATGACACCTCCTCCGGGCAGCAGGACCGGAGGTCGACGGGCGCGACGTCGTGCGCCCCGATGCTCGGCAGCCGCGGCGAGGATCAGCGCCAGGACGGCGCGAGCTGCCGCATCCGGAGCGCACGCCACTGCCAGATCACCCACATGCCCGGCCAGAGCGCGGCACCGAGGACCGCGGGACGCATCCGGTAGGTCAGCCGGTCGAGCAGCAGGGTCCGACCGTCCCCGAGGTCGACGGCGGCCATCCGGTGCCGCATGGTCATCCGGCCGAAGAGCCCCGAGGTACCACCCCCGTTGTCGCGCTGCACCGGGACACCGTCGACCTCGTACAGGTCGATGTCGACGTGTGTGTCGCCGCTCGGCACCACCCCGAACGCGTCGGCGGTGATCGGGTGCGGGACGCCGGGGGTCCAGCGCTCCGGCAGCCCCTCGGGCGACCGCGACCGGTAGACGAGGAACGGCTTCGTGACGGCGACCATCACCGAGGGCGACAGCAGGGCGTCGCGGACGGCGTCGACGGGTGCGTCGAGGACGATGCGGAGACCGACGTGCATGGCGCGGACGCTACGCCGAGGCTCTGGACGGGTGACGCGCCGACGGGGGACGGCCGAGGCGTCAGGCGTGCCGGGCGGCCCGGCGGCGAGCGCCCTCGGCGCGGTCCCGGGTGCGCAGCCGCTCGGTGAGCGACAGGCGCACGGTCGGCCACTCGGCGGCGGTGATCGAGAAGACCACGGTGTCGCGGAGCGTGCCGTCGCGGCCGATCGAGTGACTGCGGAGCACACCGTCCTGCTTCGCCCCGAGCGACGCGATCGCCGCCCGCGACTGCTGGTTGTGCCAGTGGGTCCGGAACTCCACCGCGATGCAGTCCCAGGCGTCGAACGCGTGCGAGAGCAGCAGCAGCTTCGCCTCGGTGTTGATCCCGCTCCGCTGCGCGGCACGCGCCAGGAACGTGTACCCGATCTCGACGCGACGGTTGGCGGTGTCGATGTTCGCGAAGGTGGTGGCCCCGACGACCCGACCGGTCGGACGGTCGCGGATCGCGAAGGGCACCATCCGTCCCGCCGCGTGCTCGCCGAGCCGTCGGTCGATCTCGGCCTCGACGCGATCGGGAGCCGGCACCGAGGTGTACCAGGTGCGCCAGAGGTCGCCGTCCGCCACCGCCGCCCGCAGGTCGTCCGCGTGCTCGGCAGCCAGGGGCTCGAGGGTGACGCGGTCGCCGGTCAGGGTGGGGACGGTGGCGATCTCCATGGTCACCGATCCTACGGTCGCCGGACCGACAGCGGGGTCGGCGGACGAGCCCCGCGCAGCGCGGTCCTGTGGGGACGATCAGGTGCGGACCGCGGTTATCGTGGAGCGGTGGCAGCACGCACCCAGGAGAAGTACCAGGTCCGGTTCGCGTGGGGGAATGCCGGTGCCGACCGCATCGCGCACGGCACGCACCTGGTGGTCTGGGCGGACGTGCTACCGGACCGGGCGCCGTCCGCCGCGCACCCGGGGCGCGGGGACGACCACGCAGCGCGCGCACGGGCCGCGGCAGCCCTGGTGCCGGACGGTCCGGAGGTGGTGCTCGGCCACCTGGGGAACGCGGCGGCGATCGCGGAGCGGGTGACGAGCCTCCAGGCCGAGCGCGGCGACCGGTGCGTCGTCGCCGTCGTCGCCGCCGGTCGCACCACCGGGGGCGCCGCGACCGTCGCGGACGCGGCCGGCGAGCCGAGCGACACCGCCGAGGTACCCGAGCCCGCGGTCGAGGACCTGCTCGCCGCCGGCGCGGTGGTCGACGCCCTCGTCACCGTCGGGATCGACCACACGTCGCCCGAGGCGGCCGCGGCCTGCGCGGCGTACACGGGACTCCGCCGTGCGGTGCAGCACCTCGTCAGCGCCGCCGAGGGCGCCGCGGACCTGGACCGCGAGACGGTGCACACGGCGCTCGCCGCGGGACCCGAGCTGGTCGTCCTGCGGGAATCCGGGGTCCGGGCGTAGCGTTCCGGATCGCACCAGGCGTCGCGAGGACGCCGCTGATCGCAAGGAGCACGTCATGAAGGCAGTCGTCGGCGACACCGTGATCGCGGAGGCTCCGCAGGAGGACCTCATCCAGATCGAGGGCAACTGGTACTTCCCGCCGTCGAGCGTGAAGCCGGAGTTCTTCTCGGAGAGCGACACCCAGTACCACTGCCCGTGGAAGGGCGACACGCAGTACTACACCGTCACGGTCGACGGCCAGGAGCTGCCGGACCGCGCCTGGACGTACCCGACGCCGATCCCGTCGTCGTTCGACCGGGTCGGCAAGGACTACTCGGGGTACTACGCCTTCTGGAAGGACGTCCGCGTCGTCGACTGACGGACCCGCGGCCCGGCCGACGGTGCCCGCCGGTTCAGGCGGCCCCGGTCAGGGTCAGCACCACGAGCGCCACGTTGAGGGCGACGATCACCAGCGCGATGACCCCCGCGACCACGCGGGTGGTCATCGCGTTGGCGTCTGCCCCCATGACGCTCCGCCGCGAGGTGTAGACGACGAGCGGCACGATCGCGAAGGCGATGCCGAAGCTCAGCACCACCTGGCTGAGCACGAGCAGCATCGTCGGGTCCGCGCCCACGGCGAGCAGCACCACGGCGGGCAGCAGCGTGACGAGCCGACGCACCACGAGCGGCACACGGACGTGCAGCAGCCCGTGCATGATCTCCGCACCGGCCATGCAGCCGACCGACGTCGAGGCCAGGCCGGACGCCAGCAGGCCCACCGCGAAGAGGACGCCGACGACCGGGCCGACGTTCGCCTCGATCGCGGCCTGCGCGCCGGGGATGGTGTCGGTGCCGGCGACCCCCGGCAGCGTGGCCGCGGCGAGCACGAGCATGCAGACGTTGACACCACCCGCGACGACGAGGGCCAGGGCGACGTCCCACCGCGTCGCGACGAGCACCCGGCGACGCTCCGGGCCGGCGGGGACGTCGCCGTGGCGGTCCCGGGCCAGGGCGGAGTGCAGGTAGACCGCGTGCGGCATCACCGTCGCGCCGAGCATCGACGCGGCGAGGAGGACCGACTGCGCGCCCTCGAAGCGGGGGACCAGGCCGCTGACCAGTTCGCCGGGGGAGACCTGCGCGAACAGCAGTCCGGCGCAGAAGCCGACCGTCAGGACCGCGAGCATCGTCGTCACCACGGCCTCGAACGTGCGGGTGCCGCGGCGGCTGTGCAGGAGCAGGATCGCCATCGACACCACGCCGGTGAGCCCGCCGCCGACGACGAGCGGCAGGCCGAACAGCAGGTGCAGCGCGAGCGCGCCGCCGATGACCTCGGCGACGTCGGTGGCAGCGGCGACGACCTCCGCCTGCACCCAGAACAGGAGTCGGGGCGTGCGCCGCATGCGGAGGCCGAGGTGTTCCGGCAGCGATCGACCGGTGACGACCCCGAGCTTCGCCGACAGGTACTGGACCACGACGGCGCTGGCGTTCGCGGCGACGAGCACCCAGAGCAGCAGGTACCCGTACTGCGCGCCGGCGGTCAGGTTCGCCGCGACGTTGCCCGGGTCGACGTAGGCGATCGCGGCGACGAACGCGGGGCCGAGCAGCGACAGGCCCGCGGCGCGGCGGCGTGGCAGACCGGGACCGGGTGCACCGGAACCGGCGTGTCCGGATCGTCCGGGGTGGGCACGTCGAGCGGCGGCGGTGTCGGTCATGCCGACAGCCTGCCAGGTTTCGGCGTACCGAATCCACAGATTCGGGATGGGGAAGTTCGCTCAGGCTGCGGCGCGCCGAGCCCGGTGCGCCCGCACCTTCGCCCGGTTGCCGCACCGCTGCATGGAGCACCACCGCCGGGTACCGCCACGTGAGGAGTCGTAGAACACGAGCCCGCAGTCGTCGGCCGAGCAGCGGCTCAGGCGGGTCGGCTGTCCGTCGGCGGCGACGTCGTCGAAGCCGACCTCGGTGAAGAGCGCCACGGCGTCCCGCGCCACGCTCGACAGGGCCTGGGCGAGGCGGACCCGGTTCGCGCCCGCTCGGCGTCGACCCCCGGGCAGGCTCGGGGGCACGTCCGGCAGCGCCGCGAACAGGTTCACGGTGTCGATGTCGTCCGGCGCCGGTCGTGTGCGGCCGGTCCCCGCGCGGAGTCCGACGGCGACGGCGGTCCGGGCAGCGGCGTCCGACGACCCGACCGGGGCCGGGGCCGCGGCGACGGCCAGTCGACCGATCGCGGAACGCAGGGCGCGGGCGTCCTGCAGCTCCCGTGCCGTGGCGCCGACGTCGATCGGTTCGGTGTGGTCGCCCAGCCACTCGTCCAGGTCGGCCGGCGTCACGAGGAGCTCCCCGAGCCGGGCGCGCGGGCGTCGGCCGTCGGGATCGTCCGCGAAGCCACCGGTGTGGGCGAAGTCGAGCGCGATCCGGCCGGCGTCGAAGAACCACGACGACCCGCTGTCCGTCCGGATGTGCTGCCCCGTGTGCATCCGTCCAGGCTAACGGCTCCCCGGCGCGCCTCCACGTGGCGGATCGATCATGCGGTAGCCGCGCGACGCTCCCACGAGATGAGGTTGCGGCCGTCGAAGCGCCGCGAACACCGGGCACACGCCAGCGGTCGGGTGGGCGTGCGGTAGCGGAAGTGCTCGTGGCCCGCCGGGCAGGTGCCGACCCAGGGTGCGAGCTCGGACGCGACCGGCCCGTCGTACAGACGGGACCCGGTGTAGCCGATGCTCGCGGCGGTGCGACGCCACACGGGGCCGTGCCCGGCGCGGGGACCGGCGAGCGCGTGGGCGACCTCGTGCAGCAGGACCTGGTCGACGTCCTCCTCCGACACCCTGCTGGCGATGTGCCGGCTCACCGTGATGCGTCGACGGCCGAAGTCGCACTGGCCGGCGCGGGTCTTCGCGTGGTCGAACGCGAAGGTCCACCCGCCCGGACCGAGGTGTGCTGCCAGGAGCTGCTCGGCCCGTGAACGGACCCACTCCGGAGTCGGACCGGAAGCAGCCGCGGACGCAGACTGCGCCGTCGTCACCGGCGGTCGGTGCCCGGCAGGTCGTCGGTCGGCTCGTCGCGCGGCGCCTGCCCCTTCTGCGCCGCCTTCGCCGCGATCCGGCCCCAGATGTCGTCGGCGTCGGTGCGTGCCGCGTCGGGGGCGCCGAGCACGCGCCGGCGGACCGGCGGGACCTGCTTCACCGGCTCGGCGACGCGGGTCGTCTGCGGCTCGTCGTCCTCGGCGCGGCGGGCGGCGACCTCGCGCGCGGTGCGGGGCTTGTCGCCGGTGGTCTTCGGCTGCGCGACCGAGGCCCGGAGCGCGGCCTCGACCGCGGTGCGGAGTGCCTCGGTGCGCTCCGACGGCGCCCCGGCCTGGCGGAAGGCCTGGTAGGCACGCGAGAGGGCCGAGCGGGCCTCGTCGAAGCGGGACAGCTCGAACAGCGACCAGCCCTCGAGCTCGGCGGCGGCGCCCTCGAGCTCCGGCCACTCCTCGGTCCGGGCGGTGTCCCGCGCCATGGCGGCCTCGGTGGCGGCGCGCTCGTGGCGACCGAGGTCGTGCAGCACGTGCGCGCGGCGGATGCGGGCGGCGACCTTGTCCGACCGCTCGCCGGTGAACATGGTCAGGCGGAAGACCTCCTCGGCGACGACGAGCGACTCGTCCAGCCGACCGAGCAGCCGGAGGAGCTCGGCGCGCTCGGCCAGGGCCTCGGTGCTGCGGCTCTGCCCGAGGTCGCGCAGCCGCTGCTGCACGGCGTCGGCGTCCACGGCGGGCCGCAGGCTGATCGGCGCGAAGGTGCTCCCCGGGCTCACACCCGCGGTGACCGGGGCGGAGTCACCCGGTGCGGCGTGACGGGGTTCCCGAGCGCGGTCGGCGCGGTCGGGCTGCTGGCTGTCGTCGGGCGGGAGGGACATCGGTTCGAGGGTAACCGGGGCGTCCCGTGAGCGAGCGGTGCCACGCGCACGGGGGGTGCGAGAACGCGGCAGGGTGCCCGGACGCGGCAGGGTGCCCGGACGCGGCAGGGAACCCGGACACGGAACAGCCCGCCCCGCTGCAGCGGGACGGGCCGTCGGGGGGACGTGTGTCAGTTGCTGCCGGTGACCGCGGCGGCCGCCGCGACGGTGAGCGCGATGAACGTCGCGAAGGTGGCGACGACGGCCAGGATGATCGCGAGGACACCCCAGACCCGCCCCCGACCCGCGACCGCGGCGATGATGCCCTGCACCAGGGCCCAGAGGCCGAGGACGGCCGCGATGAGGACGATGATCCCGCCGCCGCCGATCTGGCTCATCGCGGACGGGTCGTTCATGAGCTGCTGCTGCAGCTGTTCCTGCTGCTGCGCCGTGCCTCCGCCGTCCCGCGCGATCTGCTCGAGTGCAGCGTTGCCGGCGAAGGCGGCACCCATCACGGCACCGCCGACGACGCCGAGCACGAGCGACAGGATGCCGAGTGCGAACGCGACGAGACCGACGGTCTTCTTCTTCCGCTTCGGCTCCTCGTACGACTGCCACGCCGGGCTGCCCGCGCTCGCCGGAGCCGAGGACGCCGCGTACGGCTGGTGCGAGCCCTGGTGCTCGCCCCAGGTCGGGGACTCGGGGCGCCCGTCACGCTGGTCGTACCCGCCGCGCTGGTCGCGCTCGCCGTACTGCGCCGACTGGCCGTACTGCTGCTGCCCGTACTGGTCGCGCTCGCCGTACTGCTGCTGCTGGCGGTACTGCGGCTGACCCTGGTCGCGCTCGCCGTACCGCGGCGCCGAGCCCGGCGCCGGATCGACGCGCTCGCCGTAGCGGGGCGCGTCGTGTCGGTCGTGCTGCGGTGCACTGCCCCACACCGGTGCGTTGCCGTCGCCCGTCCGGTCCTCGTTGCTCCGGTCGTCGTTCGTCATCAGGGGACTCCCTCGGTCGGTCGCGCAGCTGCGCGGTCGTTGTCCCCCATCCTGGCAGCCGGACGCCCGACGTGTTCAGGGGGACACGGTGCTCCTGTACCCGTTCCGCGGCCTGGAGGCAGGGTGCCGGACCGCCACCGCGCCTCCCGTCCGGCGCGTGGTCGCGCGCGACCGTGGGGTCAGCCGCCGAAGACGCTCCGGTTGGGCTCGGGGGACGCGACCGCGGTCGCGTCGGTGACGATGGGTGCCCCCGCCGTGAAGGCGCGGAGCTCCGACCCGATGCCGGCCAAGGTGGTGCACGGGCAGGAGCTCCGCGCCTTCACGGCGGGGGCGCCCATCGTCACCGACGCGACCGCGGTCGCGTCCCCCGAGCCGAACCGCAGCGTCTTCGGCGGCTGACCCCGCGGTCGACGCGCGACCACCCACCGGACGGGAGGCGCGGTACCGGTCCGCCACCGTGCCTCCAGTCCGTGGAACGGG
>CAJYIG010000231.1 GCA_913774725.1 uncultured Curtobacterium sp.
GGGAGACGGAGCGGCGACGGCCGGGAGGCACGGCGCGGGCCCGCCACGCGCCTCCCCTCCGCCAGACCCCCACCGCAGGGCGCGGGGCAGCGACGAGCCACGACCCTCCCGTCCGACTCCCTGCCGCGATTGGATGCGCGCGCATAGACTCGGGCCGTGCGCGAACTCGGCTTCCTCTCCTTCGTCCCCAACCACGGCGGCACCGCCGGCGCAGCAGCCGCGCTGGAGGACGGCCTGCGCCTGTTCGAGACGGCCGAGTCACTCGGCTACGGCACCGGCTGGGTGCGCGGGCGGCACTTCGAGCCGTTCCTGACCAGCCCGATGACGTTCTTCGCGGCGGCCGCCCAGCGCACCAGCACGATCGGCTTCGGCACCGCCGTCCTCGGGATGCGCTACTAGGACACGATCCGCCTCGCCGAGGACGCCAGCACGGTCGACCTGCTCAGCGGCGGCCGGGTGCAGCTCGGCATCAGCACCGGGATCGCCGGGTACGGGCCGATCCTCGACCCGGTGTTCGGGGGCTCTGAGCGCAGCTTCCGCGACGAGGCCGAGGCCCGCGCGGCGCGGCTGCTCGAGGTCCTGCAGGGCGAGCCGCTCGGCACCGCCGGGAAGGGCTACGAGAGCATCCCCGCCGGCGCGGACCTGACGCTGCAGCCGCTCTCGCCCGGGCTGTGCGACCGCGTGTGGTGGGGCGGCGGCAGCACGGGCACGGCGGTCCGCACGGCCGAGAAGGGCCTGCTCCTGCACTGCTCGACGCTCAACACCGAGGACACGGGCGCCCCCTTCGCGCAGGCGCAGGCGGACCAGCTCACCGCGTACCGGGAGCGGTTCGCGGAGCTCCAGGCGGCGGGCGAGCACCCGGGCCGCACGCCGAAGGTCGCGGTGGGCAGGATCGTCGTCCCACTGCTCGACGACCACGACCGCCGCGTGCACGAGGAGTTCCTGACCGGCTACGCGAGCGGCATGGACGACGAGGGCCGCCCCCTGAGCGGTCCGCCCTTCCGGTTCAGCAGGATCGTGTCGGGTGGCGTGGACGAGATCGTCGACGCGCTGGCCGCCGACCCGGCCGTGCAGTCGACCGACGAGCTCGTGATCACCCTGCCGGCGAACGGCGACGCCGCGGCGCACGAACGCATCCTGCGGATCGTCGCCGAGGAGATCGCCCCGCGGCTGGGCTGACCGCGGTCGGGCTGACCGCGGTCCGCGCCGACGACGAGGGCGTCCGGTCGGGGCTCGAGTCGGGTGGTGAGGTCCGACGAGCCCCGGACCGGATGACCATCTCGTCCCTGATCCGTACGGGATGGTGAGCACACTCTTTCACTTCTCGAAGGATTTGTCATCATGATGACGACCGCGGATGACAAATTGTCAGGTAGTCGTCACAATCCCTGATCAGACGGCAAAGGTACCCCCACAGACCTTTGTCCCCACAACGACGAATGCGCCCCCGCGCGGACGCGGGGACGCATTCTGGACGCACCGGACTCGAAGGGGTTCCACGACCGGATCAGGAGGCCGCTTCGCTCACACGACGAGCCCTCGGTGGTGCGCGCGCCGACGGTAACCAGCCGACTGGCGCGGGTTCATGCTACTGAACGAACCCGCGCCCGTGCGGAAATCGGCTCACTCCAGTTCGAGGGTCGCCGAACCCGCGAGGTCGGCGACGGACGCGCCGACGTGGAGCTCGAACGTCCCGGGCTCGTAGCGCCAGGCACCGTCCCAGTGCGCGAACGCCCGGGCCGGCACCTCGATCGACACCTCGGTGGACTCCCCCGCACCGAGTCGGACGGGCGCGAACCCGACGAGCCACCGCACCGGACGGTCGACCGCCGACTGCGCACGCGACGCGTAGACCTGCACGACGTGCTTCCCGGCGCGGTCACCGGTGTTCGCGACGGTCGCGGTGACGATCGCGGCGTCACCCTCGGTCACCGTGGGCGACGCGGAGACCCCGTCGATCGTCCAGGTGGTGTACCCGAGGCCGTGTCCGAAGGGGTAGGCGGGCTCGGTGCCGGCGCGCAGCCAGGCGCGGTACCCGACGTGCACGCCCTCGTCGTACGCGACCTTCCCGCCGACCGGCGTGACGTCCTGGACCGGGACGTCGGCGAGGGCGGCCGGCCACGTGGTGGGCAGGCGGCCACCGGGCTCCGCGGCGCCGGTCAGCACGTCGGCGAGCGCGTTGCCGTACTCCTGCCCGCCGAACCAGGTCAGGAGCACCGCGGCGACGTCGTCCCGCCACGGCATCTCGACCGGCGAACCGGAGTTCACCACGACGACGGTGTTCGGGTTCACGGCGGCGACGGCGCGGACCAGGTCGTCCTGGTGGCCGGGCAGTGCGAGCGACGAGCGGTCGTAGCCCTCGGACTCGACCTTGCTGTTCGTGCCGACGACGACGATCGCCACGTCGGCGTCGCGGGCCGTGGCGACGGCTGCCTCGATGAGCGCTGCGGGGTCGGCGTCGCTCGGCTCGGTGCCGAACTGGTAGGCGAGCACGCCGCCGAGCGCGTCGTCCTGCACGATGTCGTGCTCGATCCGGATCCCGAGCTGCTGCCCGGCCTCGACCGCCACCGGGACGGAGCGCGCCGGCGGGTTGAGGAACGCCGCGCCGAGCTGGTCACCCTCGACCGGGACGGTCTCGTCCAGCAGGAGTTCGCCGTCCACCCACATGCGGGAGCGACCCGCGGCGCCGATGCCGAGCCGCACGGTGCCCGTCGTCTCGGCGGTGTACGTGGTCGTGACGTCGAGTCGGTCGGACTCGCGGATCGGGGCGTCGCCGCCGAACCAGAACAGCGCGGTGGCACGGCGGTCCTCGACGAACAGCTCCTCGCCGTCCTTGACGAACGCCACCCGGGCACCGGGCTCGCCCGTCGCGGGGTTCGTGATGCTCGACAGCGGGAACTCCGCGATGCCCTCCTGCACGACGGCGCCGATGGCGTAGTCCACCGTCGCGCCCGGGAAGGCCGCCCGGATGCCCTCGATGGGTGTCACCACGTGCTCCGGCACGACCGTCGCCGAACCGCCGCCCTGGGTGCGGGCCTGGTCGGCGTTGTGACCCAGGAGCGCGATCCGCGCCACGGCGGGGGCGTCGAGCGGCAGGATGCCGGAGTTCCGGACGAGGACTGTGCCCTCGGCCTCGGCCTCGCGGACGAACGCAACGCCGTCCTCGACGTGCACGGGCTCCGCCGCGACGGGCTCGAAGCCCTCGAGTGCACCGACGCGGGCGGCCAGGGTCAGGATCCGGCGGACCTTGCGGTCGATCGCCGCCAGCGGGACCTCGCCCGACTCGACCGCCTGCAGCAGCGGACCCTCGCTCCACCACGGGTTCGGGCCGGGCATCGCGACGTCCTGCGACGCCTTCGCCGAGTCCACCGAGCGGACACCGGTCCAGTCGGACACGACGATGCCGTCGAAGCCCCACTCCGAGTTGAGCGGGGTCTCCAGCAGGTCGTTCTCCGACGCGGTGACGCCGTTGATCGCGTTGTAGGACGACATGACCGCCCAGGCGTGCGCCTCGGTCACGGCCTTCTCGAACGCGAGCAGGTACAGCTCGCGGAGCGCCCGGTCCGACACCTCGGTCGACGCGGTGAAGCGGTCGGTCTCGTAGTCGTTGGCGACGTAGTGCTTCGGGGTCGCGGCGACGCCGTTCTCCTGCACACCGTCGACGTACGACGCGGCGAGGTCGCCCGTGAGCACCGGGTCCTCGCTGAACGCCTCGAAGTGCCGTCCGCCCAGGGGCGACCGGTGCAGGTTGATGGTCGGGCCGAGCACGACGTCGACGCCCTTCCGGCGGGCCTCCACGGCGGCCGCTGCTCCGTAGCGCTTCGCGATCGCCCGGTCCCAGCTCGCCGACAGCGCGGTGGCGGACGGCAGGTTGAGCGACGGGTCGCGCTCGTCCCAGACCTCGCCACGGACCCCGGACGGGCCGTCGGACATCAGGATGCGGCGGAGACCGATCTTCTCGACCGGCCAGGTCGTCCAGAAGTCGCGGCCCGTCAGCAGCTGGACCTTCTCCGCGGTCGTCAGCTGTCCGAGGAGCGCGTCGATGCGCTCGGCCAGCGGCGACGCGGCGGTCGGCCGGGAGGCGCGGGTGGTGTCGTCCACGGTGGTCACGATGGTCGGTCCCTTCGTTGTGCGACGGGCGTCGGGGCATGACCTCCGCGCGCCCTCGTCGGCGGCTGACGTCAGCGTAGCAGGGAAAACCTATCGTGAGTAGGTTTCTCGGCTCCGGAACGGGCGGTACGCTCGCGCCATGGCACGACGGGGTTCGTACGCGAAGGGCATCGCGAAGCGCGAGGAGATCCTCACGGTCGCGCTCGACCTCGTCGCACGGCAGGGGTTCCGGCGGACGAGCATCAAGGACATCGCCGACGCGGTCGGGCTCACCCAGGCCGGGCTGCTGCACTACTTCGACTCGAAGGACGACCTCTGGGTGGAGATCCTCCGCCGTCGCGACGAGGTCGACCTGGCGCACGACTGGGGCACCACCGCCGAGGACCCCGGCGCGTTCCTCGCCGCGATCGTCCGGCACAACACCGAGGTCCCCGGCCTCGTGCAGATGTTCGTGAACCTGTCCGCCGCCGCCGCGACCGACGCCGAGCACCCCGCGCACGGGTACTTCCGCGAGCGCTACGAGCGCAGCCGAGACGACTTCGCCCGGGACTTCCGGGCCATGCAGCAGGACGGTCGACTCCGCACCGACGTGGACACCGAGCAGCTGGCGAGCGTGCTGCTGGCCATCTCGGACGGCATGCAGATCCAGTGGCTCTACGACCCGTCGCGGGACATGGCCGAGCACGTCGAGCTCGTCGCCCGACTGGCGGTCGCGCAGTCGGTGACCACCGCCTCCGCCTGAGCGCCGACCCGCCGCGGACCCTGCGCACCGTGCTGCGCCGCCCGGACAGGTACCACCAGGGCCTGGTCCCGACGCGGCGTGCACGGCAGGATGGGACCCGGCCGACCAGGCCGTCCGACGACGATGTGGAGTGACGCGATGACGCGTGTTGTGGTGACCGGAGGCAGCGGCAAGCTCGGACGGGCGGTCGTCCGCGACCTCGACGAGCACGGGTACGACGTCGTCCTGCTCGACCGGGTGCCCTCCCCCGACAAGCCCGAGCGGGTGCCGTTCGTCCGCATCGACCTGAGCGACTACGGCCAGGTCCTCGGCGCACTGACCGGCATCGACGACCGCTACGACCGCGTCGACGCCGTCGTGCACCTCGCGGCCGTGCCCGCACCCGGCCAGGTGCCCGACGTGGCACTGATCACGAACAACGTCACCGCGTCGATCAACGTCTTCCACGCCGCCCGGGTCGCACGCATCAAGAACGTCGTGTGGGCGTCGAGCGAGACCCTGCTCGGCATCCCGATGGGTGAGCACCACCCGCCGTACCTGCCCGTCGACGAGGAGTTCGCGGTCCGACCGCAGTCGTCGTACTCGCTCGGCAAGGCCGTCGAGGAGGAGATGGCCCGCCACTTCACCCGGTGGGACCCGGAGCTGAAGATGATCGGGCTGCGGTTCTCGAACGTGATGGACGAGACCGACTACCCGTCCTTCCCGTGGGACGCCTCGCCGGAGGCCAAGACGTTCAACCTGTGGTCGTACATCGACTCCCGCGACGGGGCGCAGGCGGTGCGGAAGTCGCTCGAGGCCGAGCTCACCGGGTTCGAGGCGTTCGTCATCGCGAGCCCCGACACCGTGATGGACACCCCGACGATCGAGCTCGTGGAGCAATTCGTGCCGGACATCGAGCGCCGCACGGACATCGACGGGACGAGTTCGCTGCTGTCGAGCGAGAAGGCCCGCGAGTTCCTCGGCTACGCGCCCGAGCACTCCTGGCGGGACCACCGCTTCCGCTGACCGGACGCCAGGCGCGGCGCGCGCTCAGGACGTCGGTGCGAGCAGCAGGCCGTCCAGCACCAGGTCGCGCACGCGCGGCAGCAGGTCTGCCGTGAGCGCGTCCTCGTCGACGCCGGTGATCTGCGCGAGGGCGCCGACGATCGCCGCGACCGACAGGTCCCCGTCGCAGGCACCCACGAACGCGGCGAGCGCCGTGTCCGCGTCCACCCGCCGGCCGAAGCCGCCGCCCTGCACGAGCGTGATCACCGTCGGGTCGTCGTTGCCGGGCCAGTAGTGCCGCTCCTCGGTGACGTCCCCGGCGACCCGCAGGTGTGCGGCGGCGAGGGCCCGGTCGTCGCTCGCCGCGAGCCACTCGGCAGCGTCGAGCGCCCGGGCGACCGTCGCGCCGAGCCCCACGGGGTTGGACCCGAGCGCCTCGGGGACGCGCTCGGTGCGGCGGAGGCGAGCCGCGCCTCCCGGCCGGCCGGGGTCCGTCGCCGACGCACGCCGGACGACCACGTACCCGAAGCCGACCCCGGTGACCCGCCGCGAGGCGAAGTCGTCGAGCCAGGCGTCCACGAGCCGGTCGAACGCCTCGGTGCCGGGCTTCGTGCCGCCGTCGCGGATCCAGGTCTCGGCGTAGGCGGGCGGGTCCTCGCGCTCCCGTTCGACGACCCACAGGTCGAGGTCCTCGGCGTCGGCGAACCACGAGCGCACCCGGTCGAGCCCGTCCACGCCCCAGCGGTACTCCCAGTTGCCGAGCAGCTGCGCGGTCCCGCCGGGCTCCAGGTGGTCGGCGAGCCCGCGGAGCACGGTCTCGACGAGCGCGTCGCCGACCATGCCGCCGTCGCGGTACTCGTAGGACGGCACGTCGTCGCGTCGCGGGGTGATGACGAACGGCGGGTTCGACACGATGCGGTCGAAGCGCTCCCCCGCGACCGGCTCGTACAGCGAGCCGAGCCGGAACTCGATGCCGTCGATGCCGTTGAGCGCGGCGTTGAACCGGGCGATGTCGAGCGCGCGGCGCGAGATGTCCGTGGCGACGACCTGCTCGGCGAAGCGCCGCGCGTGCATGGCCTGGATGCCGCACCCGGTCCCGAGGTCGAGCACCCGTCGCACCGGCACCGGCACCTGCAGCCCGGAGAGCGTGGTGGTCGCACCGCCGATGCCGAGCACGTGCTCCTCGCCCAGGGCGGTGCCGAGTGCGAGCTCCCCGAGGTCCGAGACGATCCACCAGCTGCCGGCGCCCTGGTCGTCGACGAAGGCGTAGGGCCGCAGGTCGACGGTCGGGTGCACCCGTCGGTGCTCGGTGTCCGGCAGCCCGGAGTCGTCGATCTCGTCGCGGCTCGAGCCGTCGTCGGTGCGCAGGACCCCGGCGGCCGTGACCCGGTCGAGCCCGGCCGTCGGGAACGCCCGCTCGGCGTCGGCCCGGTCGACCGGCAGGCCGAGCACGAACAGCGTCGCGAGGGTGGTCAGCGGGGTGGTCTCCCGCGCGGCGAGTGCCCGCAGCGCGGCGACCCGTGACCCGCGGTGCAGCGACGCGGCGGCCTCGGCACCCCAGAGCGCGTCGATGCGCTCGACGGTGAAGCCCGCGGTGTCGAGGTCCGCGGCGAGCGCCGTCGTCACGGCAGGGTCGGTCCTGATCGTCGGCAGCTCGTGTGCCGCTGCTGCCCGTGCCCGCTGGGTCACGCGGGGACCTCCGTGCGCATGACGGACGCGGGCACCTGCCACGCGGCCACCAGGTCGAGCAGCCCGGGGAAGCGCTGCTGCACGTCCTCGGTGCGGACCCGGCTCGACCGCGTCAGGCCCTCCTGGTGCTGCTCGAGCAGACCGGCTTCGCGCAGCACGCGGAAGTGGTGCGTCAGCGTCGACTTCGGCCGGTCGACCCCGACCCACCCGCAGCTGCGCACCCCGCCCGCCGCGTCGACCAGGTAGCGGTGCAGGATCGTGAGCCGGATCGGGTCGCTCAGCGCGTCGAGCACGACCGGCAGGTCCATCTCGGCGACGGTCGGCTGCGGCAGGCGTTCTGGCGTGACGGCGGAGTCCACGGGCGCGACGGGCATGCGACGACGGTAGCACCGCCGACCAGACAGTACGACTTGCGTCGTACAAGCACCTCCTGTACGAATGTGCTCGTACAGCAGTCGATCCGACGGGAAGGTGCCACCATGCAGTCAGCACGCGGAGTCGCGGGGTTCTGGATCCTCGCCGCCATGCTCTTCGTGGCGATGGCGTCGTCCTCGGTGCCCTCGCCGATCTACCCCGTCTACGCCGCCGAGTGGGACCTCACACCGCTCATGCTCACGGGGGTGTTCGCGATCTACGTCGCCGGGCTCCTCGTCACGATGCTCGTCGCCGGGCGGCTCTCCGACCACGTCGGCCGGAAGCCCGTGCTCGTCGCCGGTGGTCTGCTGCTCGTCGCCTCGCTCGTGCTGTTCACCGGCGCCGACGGCTTCGGGGCGCTCGTGCTCGACCGCATCGTGCAGGGCGTCGCGGTCGGGCTGCTCATCGGGGCCCTCGGCGCGGCGCTCATCGACAACTCGCTCGAGCGCTTCCCGTCGCTCGCCGGCGTCCTGAACGGTGCCGTCCCACCCTTCGCCCTGGCCACCGGCGCGGTGTCGAGCGGCGCCCTGGTCGAGTGGGGCCCGGCGCCGGAGCAGCTCGTCTACGTGCTGTTCGGCGCACTCCTGCTGCTCCTCGTCGCCGCCCTGGTCGTCGTGCCCGAGCGGGTCACCCGCCGACCGGGTGCGCTCCGCTCCCTCCGCCCGACGGTGTCCGTCCCCCGGGCCTCGCGAGCGCTGTTCCGCGGCGTCGCCGGCGCGCTCGTCGCCAGCTGGGCACTGGGCGGACTGTTCCTGTCGCTCGTGCCGTCGGCCCTCGGCGCGGTCTTCGGCATCCACGACCACTTCGCGGCCGGAGCCCTGATCGCCGTCGTCACCGGTGTCGGTGGGCTGACGGGGCTCGCGATCCAGCGCCTCGACACGCGTCGGAGCCTGTTCCTCGGCCTCGTCGCGCTCATCGTCGGCCCGGTCGTCACCGTGTCGTTCGTGTTCGCGCACTCGCTGCCCGGGCTCGTCGTCGGCAGCGCGATCGCGGGCGTCGGCTTCGGTGCGGGGTTCCAGGCGCCGCTGCGGATGCTGCTGGCGACCGCCGCCCCCACGCACCGCGCCGGGCTGCTGTCGTCGGTCTACATCGTCAGCTACCTGGCGTTCGGGGTGCCTGCGGTCGTGGCGGGGCTGGTCGAGCCGGCGTTCGGCTTCGTGCCGGTGCTCGCCGGGTACGGCGCCTTCATCGTCCTCGCAGCGGCGACCGCGCTCGTGCTGCAGGTCGCGTCGCGCAGCGCGGCCGGTGTCGAGGAGCGCGCCGCCGAGACCGTCGAGCGCACGGCGACGGGCTCCGTCCGGACCGTCGCCGAGTAGCCCCGACCCGACCGACGCAGCCGGCGGTCAGTGCCCCGGTCGCGCCCGGTTCGGCCGCTGCGCCCGCACCCCGGTGCTGCGGTGTGCATCGGCGTGGGCCGCGTCGACGTCGGCCTTGCCCCGGTCGGCCGCCTTCCGCAGCCACTGCGGCCCGTGCGCCTTCGCCCAGTCCCAGAAGCGGTGCAGCTGTGCGCGCAGCCACGTGATGATGCGGTGGAAGAAGTGGAACTCGCTGGCCAGGATGGTCAGGCCGATGAACACCACGAGCCACCCCGGACCGGGCAGCGGCACGAGGATCAGCCCGATGACCACGACGAGCCCGCCGACGATCCCGACGAGCACCTTGTAGAACAGGTGCACGCCCGGCCGTGCGTGGATCCACGCGCGCATCCGACGGAACCACCGGAAGCGGCGGTGACGGTCGTCGGCGTCGGTCTCGGGGGCCGTGGTGTCGGCACGCACGACCGCGTCGGGTCGCTCGTGGGTGTCGTCCATGGCGGCAACCTAGGGCGCGCGGCTGGGAAACGGCGGCGCAACCGGTCCACGCGACGTGGGGAGCGGGGCGGGGGTGCACCGCGCCTCCCGTCCGCCGTTCCGTCGAGACGCCACGGTCTCACCGAGGCGGACCCAGATGCGGCGGTGTCCCACGCACTGCGCGGCGTCCCGTGCAGACGTGCCCGTCTCGGTCCGGCCGCCAGACCGTCGACAGCGTGCCCCACCGGCCGGGAGGCTCGTCACGCGTGTGCGACGCACGTCGCGGCCCACGGGACCGCGTCCAGACGGGCCGCCGGGATCGGTTCGCCGCCGACGGCGCACCGCCCGTAGGTGCCGGCGTCGAGCCGCGCGAGCGCGGCGTCGACCAGGCGGATCCGGTTCCGCGCGTCGTCGCGCACCGCACCGAGCGAGCCGCGCTCCCAGGCGAGGGTCGCACCCTCGGGGTCGTGCTCGTCGTCCGAGTTGGCGTCCTGGCGCGCGTCGCTGACGTCCCGCATGCTGCGCTCGACGTCGGCGAGCAGCCGCTCGTTGCGCCGCCGTTCGTCCGTCAGCGCCGTGCGTGGGTCGTCCATGCCGACGACCGTAGTCGCGTCGGAATGCGGCGGCAGCAGCATGCGTTCGCATCGGCATGACGAAGATCGGGTTCCTGTCCTTCGGGCACTGGCGCGACGTGCCGGGCTCGCGTGTCCGCAGCGGCCGCGAGGCCCTCGTGCAGGCGATCGACCTCGCCGTCGCAGCCGAGGAGTCGGGCGTCGACGGCGCGTACTTCCGCGTGCACCACTTCGCCCCGCAGCAGGCGGCCCCGTTCCCGCTGCTCTCCGCGATCGCCGCCCGGACCAGTCGGATCGAGATCGGCACCGGCGTGATCGACATGCGCTACGAGAACCCGCTGTACATGGCCGAGGAGGCCGCGGCCACCGACCTCATCTCCGGCGGCCGACTGCAGCTCGGTGTCTCGCGGGGGTCACCCGAGACCGCCCTCGCCGGCTACCAGCAGTTCGGCTACGTCCCCGAGGCGCACGACACCAACGGCGGTGACATGGCACGCTCGCACACCGACGTCTTCCGCCGCGCGATCGCCGGGGAGCCGATGGCGCACGCGGACCCGCAGATGACCGGGTCCGCCGGATCGCTGCCGGTGTCCCCGCTCTCCGACACGCTGCCCGACCGGATCTGGTGGGGCGCCGGCACCCGCGCGACCGCCGAGTGGACGGCCGAGCAGGGGATGAACCTCATGTCGTCGACCCTGCTCACCGAGGACACCGGCGTGCCCTTCGACCAGCTGCAGGCCGAGCAGATCGAACGCTTCCGGACCACCTGGGCCGAGATGGGCTGGGAGCGGACACCGCGCGTCTCGGTGTCGCGCAGCATCATCCCGATCACCGACGACGAGTCGCGGCACTACTTCGGGGTCCGGGCGCAGGTCGAGGGGCAGGACCAGGTCGGGCACCTCGACGGCGGTCTCGCCCGGTTCGGCCGCTCGTACATCGGGGAGCCGGAGCAGCTCGTGGCCGAACTCGCCGCCGACGCCGCCGTGCGGGCCGCGGACACCGTGCTCGTCACGGTGCCGAACCAGCTCGGCGTCGACTTCAACGCCCGGCTGCTCGCTGCGACGAGGGCCGTGATGGACGAGGTCGACGCGGCGGCCGTCCCCGTCTAGGGCTCCCCGATCAGGCCTCGACGTCCCCGCCGGGGGCCTCCGGCCAGAGCAGCCGGAAGCGCTCGCACAGCACCGGCATGTCCGGCTCGTACCCGCGCGGGTTCTCGGAGTGCTCGCGCCAGTAGCGCTCGTGCACTGCGCGCCAGTGCGCCAGGGTGCGGTCGCCCTCGCCCTCGGCGCGGGCGTGCTCCTCGCCCACCTGGTCGAACGGGACGACGCGCAGGTCCGTGGTCTCGATCACGGCACGGGGTCGGCCCCGACCGTCGAGGATGACGCTGAGCTCGCCGACCTCGGACAGCGCATCGCCCGTCGCCTCGTAGTCCCACATCGACGACGCCGTACCGTCCTTGATCCCGCGGAGCACCAGGTCGAGCAAGCCGTCCGCGTGGTCCGGCGTCGCGCCGAAGGCCCACGCCTCCGGCACGGCCTCG
>CAJYIG010000232.1 GCA_913774725.1 uncultured Curtobacterium sp.
CGAACGTGATGCGGCCAGCGGGGGTGTCGGCGTGGATGCCCGCGACCGGGGCGTCGTCGATCAGGGAGAGGGTCATCGTGGTCGTCATGCCGCACTCGACCGCGGTGCCGGAGACCTCGCCGTCGCCCTGCGCAGCGTGGCCGTCCCCGACCGAGAGCATCGCGTCCGGCACGGTGACGGGCAGGTAGAGCGTCGAGCCGGCGACCAGCTCACGGCAGTCGATGTTGCCCCCGCCGAGCGGCCGCGGCGGGATCGTCGAGTGCTCTCCGGTCGGTTCCGGCGGGAGCCCGACCACGCCGAGGAACGGCGCCGTCCGGACGCCGAGCCCGAGCTGGTTCCGCGCCGTCCCCGCTGCCGCGTCGACGTCCCAGAGCAGCGGTCCGCGGGACGCCGGGTCGGCGAGTCCGAGCGCCCGGTTGACGGGGGTGTCGACCCCGCCGGACCCGGTGTAGCCCCAGTCGTCGGGCACGAGCGCGTCGAAGCGCACGGCGAGCACCCGGCCCGGGCGCGCGCCCTCGACCGCGATCGGTCCGACCAGGCAGTGCCCGCGGCGGCCGTCGAGGAGCGTCGGCGCGCCGGCCCCCGGTGCGGCGAGCCGCTCGGTGTACCCCGCGGCGCTCAGCGTCCGGACGGTGACGGTGTCGCCGTCCTGCACGCGGAGCACGGGCGCGCGCTCGGCGGTCAGGACGTCGACGGCGGTGTCGAGCGAGGCATCGAGGCGGTGGGAGGTCACCGGACGATCCTCCCAGCCGCCCCGCCTCAGTGGAACTGCGGGATGGTCAGCCAGATGCCGTACAGGACCGCGCCGGCGCAGACTGCGAAGCACACGATCGCCCCCGCCAGTGCGACCGGCGGGGTGTGGCCGGACCGCGGGGTCTCGTCACGGTAGGCGGTGCGCTCGCCGGCGGCGTCCTGCGGCTGCCCGGTCCCGAGCAGCCGGAGGCCGAGCGTGTAGACGAGCACGATGCCGACCGCGGCGACGAACCCGACGCCGGCGACGATGCCGATGCTGCTGAGGTCGATGTCCACGGTGCCTCCTAGACCGAGGCCGGCTCGGTGGCCGGCTGTTCGTCGTTGACGGTGTCCTTCGTGATCGGCTTCCGCCGCGCGAGGAGGAAGAAGCCGAGGCCCCCGACCAGGGCGAGCACCGCGACGACCACCAGGCCGACCGTGCTCGTCGAGGCCACGAGGGTCGCGAGGGCGCCGACGACCGCGGCCGCGGGCAGCGTGACCACCCAGGCCACCACGATCCGACCGACCACGGACCAGTGCACGTCGGCGAGCTTCTTGCCGAGGCCCGAGCCGATAACCGACCCGCTGGTGACGTGGGTGGTCGAGAGCGCGAACCCGAGGTGCGAGGACACCAGGATCGTCGCCGCCGAGCTCGTCTCCGCCGCGAACCCCTGCGGCGACTGCACGTCGGAGATCTTCTTGCCGACGGTCCGCATGATGCGCCAACCGCCCGTCCAGGTACCGAGGCCGATCGCGAGACCGCAGGCCAGGATCACCCAGAGCGCCGGTCCGGTCCCCGCGGCCTGGTAGCCCGCCGCGATGAGCGTCAGCGTGATGACGCCCATCGTCTTCTGCGCGTCGTTGGTGCCGTGGGCGAGCGACACGAGCGACGCCGAGATCGTCTGACCGTGCCGGAAGCCGGTCGCAGCGCCGTGCGTGGTCGCGTTCCGCGTGAGCGTGTAGGCCAGGTAGGTCGCGACGAGGGCGATGACGCCGGCGATCACGGGCGAGAGCAGCGCGGGCAGCACCACCTTCGACACGACGGTGGTCCAGTCGACCGAGTGCAGTCCGGCGCCGATGATCGACGCCCCGATGAGGCCGCCGAACAGCGCGTGGGTGGACGACGACGGCAGCCCGAAGTACCAGGTGGCGAGGTTCCACAGCACCGCGCCGACGAGTCCCGCGAAGATCATGGTCGGGCTGATCTGGATGCCGTCCTGACCCTCGCGGATGATGCCCTGCGAGACGGTCTCGGCGACCTCGGTGGAGAGGAACGCACCGACCACGTTGAGGACGGCGGAGATGAGCACGGCGGTCCGGGGCTTCAGGGCCCCGGTGGCGACCGAGGTGGCCATGGCGTTCGCGGTGTCGTGGAAGCCGTTCGTGAAGTCGAACACGAGGGCCACCACGATCACCAGCACGACGGTGACGAGGACGTCCATGGGCGTGACGCTAGGCCTGCTCCGAACCGCCTGCGTGAACGCCGGATGAACACGCCACGCACCACCTGCACCGCCTGCACGTCTGCGAGGATCGTCCCGTGCCCACCTTCTCCGCCGCCCGAGGGGACTCCTCGTTCACCGACGCGCACGGCGTCGAGATCGTCTACTCGACGTGGCGGGCCGGCCGGCCGAAGGGCATCGTGCAGATCGCGCACGGCGTCGGGGAGCACGGGCTCCGGTACGAGCCGCTCGCGCAGGACCTCGTCCGGGCCGGGTACACCGTGCACGCGAACGACCACCGCGGGCACGGCCGGACCGGGCTGGCGCAGTGGGGCGGCGACCACACGCAGCTCGGACGACTCGGCCCCGGGGGTCTGCGAGCGGCGATCGCGGCCGTCGAGCAGATGAGCGTCGTCGCCCGCGAGCAGGACCCGGGCCTGCCCCTCGTGCTGCTCGGGCACTCGTGGGGCTCGCTCATGGCGCAGCGGATCGTGAACACCTCGTCCGAGCGGTACGACGGGGTGGTGCTCTCCGCCACGGCGTACCGGCTGCCCGGCTGGATGAACAGCGGCGACCTGAACGCCCGGCACGCGGGCTCCGGACCGACGAAGTACGAGTGGATCACGCGCGACCGGGCGGTCATCGAGGCGATCGCGGCCGACCCGCTCGCGGTCGAGGCCGACGTGATCAAGCTGTTCGGGGTCGCGGACGCACTGCGGCTGCTCGGGGTGCCGCGTCGCCGTGTCCCGCACGACCTGCCGGTGCTGCTGCAGGTCGGCTCCGACGACACCCTCGGTGGACCCCGCTCGGTCGAGCGCCTCGCACAGGCCTACCGCCGTCGCGGCCGGCTGTCGGACGTGCAGGTCCACGTCTACGAGGGTGCACGGCACGAGGTCTACAACGAGACGAACCGCGACGAGGTGGTCGCCGACCTGGTCGCGTGGCTCGACCGCCACGTCGGTCGCTGACGCGACGGTCGCTGCTGTCGGAACCACGTTCCGGACACAGCACCGCGCAGTTCCACGGTGCGGTGTCCGGAACCTGGTTCCCCGGGGTCGCCGAGCGCGGGCTGAGGCGACCGCACACCGGACGGGAGGCGCGTGGCGGGGCCGACCCGCGCCTCCCGTCCGGCTCGGCGTAGGCTCGGACCGTGCACGGTGAGTACAAGGTCCCCGGAGGCAAGTTGGTCGTCGTCGACCGCGAGGTCGTCGACGGCAGCATCCAGGAGTTCCGGCTGGCGGGTGACTTCTTCCTCGAACCGGACGACGCGCTGCCGCTGATCGACCAGGCCGTGAACGGCCTGTCCGCGACCACCGATGCCGCCGGCATCGCCGCCGCGGTCCGCGCCGCGCTGCCCGAGGGCGCCGTGCTGCTCGGGTTCACCCCGGAGTCGGTCGGCGTCGCCGTCCGTCGCGCGCTCTCACGGGCGTCGACGTGGCAGGAGTACGACTGGGAGATCGTCCACGAGGGGCCGATCAGCCCGAACGAGCACCTCGCGCTCGACCAGGTCCTGACCGAGGAGGTCGGGGCCGGCCGCCGCGGTCCGACCCTGCGCATCTGGGAGTGGGACCAGCCCGCCGTCGTGATCGGGTCGTTCCAGTCGCTGAAGAACGAGGTCGACCCGGCCGGAGCGGCGAAGTACGGCGTCGAGGTCGTCCGCCGCATCTCGGGCGGCGGCGCGATGTTCATGGACGCCGGCGCGATCATCTCCTACTCGCTGTACGTGCCGACCGACCTCGTGCAGGGCATGACCTTCGCGGACTCGTACGCCTACCTGGACGAGTGGGTGATCGAGGCCCTGAAGTCCCTCGGCATCGAGGCGTACTACCAGCCGCTCAACGACATCTCGTCGACGAAGGGCAAGATCGGCGGCGCCGCGCAGAAGCGCCTCGGCACCGGAGCCCTGCTCCACCACGCCACCATGAGCTACGACATGGACGGCCAGAAGATGGTCGAGGTCCTGCGCATCGGGCGCGAGAAGATGAGCGACAAGGGGACGACCTCGGCCGCCAAGCGCGTCGACCCCCTGCGCTCCCAGACCGGCCTGACCCGGGCCGAGATCATCGACCGGCTGATCGGTACGTTCACGAAGCTCTACGGTGCGCACGAGGGCCACGTGACCGAGGCCGAGCGTGCTCGGGCGCAGGAGCTCGTCGAGACGAAGTTCGCAACGCGGGAGTGGCTCGAGCGGGTCCCCTGATCGGCCGTCGGATCGACAGGATCATCCGCGCGGCGGAGGTCCTGGCCGGTCGACTGACGTAGCGTCGGGTCCGTGAACTGGTTGATCCTCCTGGGGGCGGTGGCCGCGGCGGCCGTCGTGATGTGGGTCGCCGATCGCGTGGGGTGGATCGACCTGTCGAACAAGGCCACACGCACCGGCGGATCCGGCGGCGTCGGCGCGATGATGGACGAGGTGTTCGCCCCGACCCGTCACGAGACGCAGGCCGAGTACGAGCGGCAGTCGCGCCTCCTGAAGGAGGCCCCGACGCCCGCCGACGACGACCACGACCTGCTCAGCGGGAACGTGCTCATCCGGGTGCCGTCGGTCGGGCAGGCCGGTCGGCACGAGGCGCGACCCGGCACGCTCGACCGGACGTACTGAGTCCGGCGCGCCCGCGGCGCTAGCGGGTCGTGAGCTCCTGGTAGTCCGGGTGCCGCTCGATCCAGGCCTTCACGTAGGTGCAGATCGGGACGACCCGGAGCGATCCCTCGCGGACGTCGTCGAGCGCGTGCTGGACGAGGATCGACGCGTGGCCGCCACCGCGGTGGGCGGGGTCGACCTCGGTGTGGGTGAAGCGGATCTCGTCGCCGTCGACCTCGTACGCCGCGAAGCCGATGACCTCGCCGTCCTCGACCAGGGAGTACTGCTGCGCGTCGGTGTCGTTGCGGACCTCGGGTGATGCCATGGCGGCGACGGTACGCCGTGGGCCTGACCGGCGTCCGGGGCTGCCCCGAACAAGGGGCCGTGCGGCGTCGCTGCGGGCACTACTCTCACTTCGTGCCCGACTCGACGCCCTCGCTCCGCTTCCGTACCCCGCCGGGCTGGCCGACGCCGTCCGCCGCGTGGGTCGACCTGTACCAGGGCGCCGAGCCCGCCGCCGGGTGGACCCCCGCTGACGACCTGCCGCCGGCGCCCGCTGGATGGGTGTTCTGGGTGCCGACGCGGCCGTTGCGTCGCTCGGTGTCCCGCGGCACGACCGCGGTGACGGTGGTCGGCGCAGCGGTGGCGCTCGCCTCCTTCCTCGTCCTCGTCGTCCTCTGGGCCACCGACGGACCGGCCGTCCTGGCGCTGGCGCCGCTCATCGCGGGTGTCGCGCTCTGGGTGGTCGGCGCCTCCCGGCACGGCGACGGGGTCGTGGCAGCGGTCGGCCGGGTCCGCGACCGGTCCGCCGCCCGTCGTGCGCAGGCGCTGTCCGGTCCAGGTGCCGCGGCCCACGCGGACCCGGGCCAGGGGTCGGCCCTCGCCGCCTGGTCGGCCGAGGCGTGGTCCGTGCCGTCCGCCCGGCCCTTCGTCGAGGGCCCGCCCTCCAGGGTCGTGCTCCGGGCGCAGCGTGTGCTGCTGTCCGTCACCGCCGGGGTCGCAGCGGCCGTGCTCGTGGCGGGGACCTCGATGTCGCTCCTGCCCCTCGTCCCCGCCGTGGAGGACGTCGCTGCGGCGGCGTTCGGCTCCGCCGACCCGGGGTTCGGCGGGCCTGACGACGCCCAGGTGCCGGAGTGGTCGTCGGACGACGGTCACACGAACGTGACGTGGCTGGCCGGCGACGACGAGTGGGAG
>CAJYIG010000233.1 GCA_913774725.1 uncultured Curtobacterium sp.
GCCCCGCCCCCGGCACCGGCACCGGCACCGGCACCGGCACCAAGACCGTCCCCGGCACCGGCACCGGCACCCAGACCGTCCCCGGCACCCGCACCGGCACCGAGCCAGGCCATGTGCCGCGGCCCGACCCCGGGTCCGAGGTGGTGCACGCGGACGAGGTCGATCGCCGGCTCCGCCGTCACCCGGAACTCGTGGAGCGCATCACCGCCGAGGTCCGCCACGAGCACGGTGCCGTCGGGCGTCGCGATCGACTGGTGCGCGTGCGGCCCCTCCTGACGGTCCTCGACGGGACCCTCGACGTCGGGCAGCACGCCGGTGACGATCGCCGACTCGGGGACGACGACCCGGTCCCCGCTGCCGTGCGCGCTGACGACGCCGTCGCTCGCGGTGACCGATGCGGCGTGGGACTCTGCGGCCTCGAGCGACACCGCGGTCACGGTGCCGGAGACGTAGTTCGTGACGACGAGCGCACCGGAGGGGTCGACCCGCACGTGGCAGGGGGCGTCACCGCCGGCGTCCGCGTCCCACCGGTGCTCGAGCGAGCCGCCGGCGTACCGGAAGGCCGAGACGCTGCCGTCGGCCGTCTCGGACACCGCGTAGACCCGGTCGCCGGACAGTGCGAGGAACGACGGGTCGTCCATCACGGCGACGGTGGTGGCCGTCGATCCGTGCACGACCGAGATGCCGGTCGCGTTCCCGCCGCCGGTCGCGGTGTACGACCCGACGAGCAGGTGCAGGTCGGCGAGGTCGGCCGGGAACCCGTCGGCCGCCGCTGCCGCGCCCCCGCTCACCGCTCGCCGCCGGCGATGCGCTCGTGGTGGTGGATGACCTCGGCGACGATGAAGTTCAGGAACTTCTCCGCGAACGCCGGGTCGAGGTGCGACTCGGCGGCGAGCTGTCGGAGCCGCGCGACCTGCACCTGCTCGCGACCCGGGTCGGCGGCCGGCATGCCTGCACCGGCCTTCAGGTACCCGACCCGCTGGGTGTACTTGAAGCGCTCCGCGAGCATGTGGATCACGGCGGCGTCGATGTTGTCGATGCTCTGCCGGATGCTCGCCAGCTCGGCGACCGCATCGTCGTGGACGGGCGTGGACTCGTCGGCACTCATGGCCCGAGCCTACCGGCGACACTCCGCCGCGAGGGCTCCGTGACGGGCGGACACGAGCACGGCTCCGGGGCTGCGAGAATGGAGGCCATGTCGGTCCTGCTCGTGATCTCGGGCGTGTGTGCGGTCCTCGCGGGCCTCGTGCACGTGTACATCTTCTTCCTCGAGTCCGTTGCGTGGACGAGTCCTCGCGTGCGCCGCGCGTTCGGCATCGCCTCGGAGTCCGAGGCGCAGGCCACCCGCTCCCTCGCCTTCAACCAGGGCTTCTACAACCTGTTCCTCGCCATCGGGGCGATCCTCGGTGTCGTCCTGGTCCTCGCCGGTAACGGTGCCACCGGCTGGACCCTCGTGGTGTTCTCGACGGCGAGCATGCTCGGTGCCGCGGTCGTCCTGGCCGGCACCGGCCGCCGCTACCTCAACTCGGCCTTCGTGCAGGGCTCGCTGCCGCTGATCACCCTGCTCTTCGCCTTCATCGGCTCCACCTTCACCGCCGCGTAGCTCGGCCACAACCTCCCGAAGCGCGGCGTCCGAGCCCATCACGCGTGCAATGGGATGACGATCCGCGCGTGGGAAGCAGGAAGAACCTGCCTCCTACGCGCGGAACAGCCCCCTAGGCGCGGAACAGCCCCCTACGCGCGGAACGGCACCCGACGCGCGGAACGGGACCCGGCACCGGACGGGAGGCGCGGTACCGGCCCGCACCGCGCCTCCCGGCCGACGGTCGGTCACCGCTACCCCGTGCGAACGCGGCAGACGCCGGGTCGCCAACCGCGACCCGGCGTCTGCCGGACTCCCCCTGTGGCTGTCGGTCAGCCGACCTTCTTCGCGAACTCGTCCGGCAGGCGGTCGAGCGCCCATTCGATCGCGGCGGTCGTGCCGAGCGAGAACGCGGCGGACACGTCCGGGTCGTCGACGACGATCGAGTGGCCCTCCTGCACCGACGGAACCTTCTGGAACAGCGGGTCGGACTCGGCCTTCGACGCCTCGACGTAGATCGGCAGGATGACCGTCAGGTCGGCGTTCAGCAGGTCGAGGTTCTCCTCGGACAGGCTCACCGAGAAGGCGTCACCGGCCTGCTGGTCGATGGCCTTCGGGATGGTGAAGCCGAGCTGCTGCATGAAGGTGGACCGGCTGTCCTTCGAGGCGTACGCGCCGAAGCCGTCCGCCGTGTAGGCGCCGACGACGGCGGTCTTGCCGTCGAACTCGGGGTGCGCCTTCCGCGCCGCGGCGTACGCGTCGTCGAGGTCGGTCAGCAGCTTCTTGCCCTCGGACTCCTTGCCGAGCGCACGCGACACCAGGTCGACCTGCTGCTCGGTGGTGGTGAGGTAGTTCTCGCCGCCCTTCGGGATCGCCACGGTCGGCGCGATGGCGGAGAGCTTGGCGTAGCGGTCCTTGTCGCCCGAGCTCTTCGTGTCGAGGATCAGGTCCGGCTTGAGCTTGAGGATCTGCTCGTAGCTGGGCTCGAGCGTCTGGATGATCGTCGGCTTCTTCGTGTACGCGTCCTTGAGCCAGGGCCCGACACCGTCGCCGCCGAAGGCCAGCCAGTCACTCGCGCCGACGGGCTGCACGCCGAGCTCGAGCGCGGTCTCCGCGTCACCCCAGCCGAGGGCGACGACGCGCTTCGGCTGCGAGGGGATCTCGGTCGTACCGAGCGCGGTCTGGATCGAGACGGGGAACGCGCCGCCCGAGCTCGAAGCGTCGTCGGATGCGGCGGGCGACGAGGAGCCGGAGGTGCACCCGGCGAGGACGAGGGACGCGGCGACGACGGCGCCGGCGGCCGCGAGCACGCGGCGGACGCGGCGCGCTGAGGGGGAGGTTCGGATCACACAGGTAAGGCTACCCTAAGAACCGCACCGGCGGACGCGGAACGGCTAGGCTCCGGACGTGGAGTTCACCGATCCCGACCGGACCCGGCTGGCCGTGCTGGGCTCCCCCATCGCGCACTCGCTCTCCCCCACGCTGCACGCGGCGGCCTACGACGTGCTCGGGCTGCCGTTCACGTACGGGAGGCACGAGGTCACCTCCGGTGGGCTCGACGCCTTCGTCGCGGGGCTGGGTCCCGACTGGCGCGGGCTCAGCCTGACCATGCCGCTCAAGCGGGACGTGCTGCCGATGCTCGACCGCACGACCCCGCTCGTCGACGAGCTCGGGGTGGCGAACACCGTCGCGTTCCGGCAGGAGGGCGACCGGGTCGTGCTGGCCGGCGCGAACACCGACGTCGAGGGCATCGTGCGTCCGGTCGAGGCGCTGGGGCACCTGCCGGGCGAGGCCACCATCGTGGGCGGAGGGGCGACCGCGGCGAGTGCCCTCGCGGCGGCGGTGCGGCTCGGGGCCGTCGACGTGCGGCTCTTCCTGCGCGACACCGCGAAGGCCGGGCCCCTGGTGGAGCTGGCGGTGCGGCTCGGGGTGACGCTCGAGGTGCTGCCGATCGACTCGCTGCCCGGCACGACGCACGGGTTCCTCGTGTCGACCCTGCCCGGTGGTGCTGCGGACTCGCTCGAGCTCGTGCCCTCGGGGCCGGACGCGGTGCTGTTCGACGTGGCCTACGAGCCGTGGCCGACGGCGGCGGCCGGACGGTGGGCTGCCGCCGGGGGCCGGGTGCTCAACGGGCTCGACATGTTGACGGAGCAGGCGATCGGTCAGATCCGGTTCTTCGTGAGCGGCGACGAGTCCGAACTGCTGCCCGACGAGGCCGAGGTTCGGCGGGCGATGCGGCGGTCCGTGGGGCTGCCGGACGCGATCACGGGCTGAGCGCTCCTGGTCCAACCCCTGAACGAGTCCGCACCTCGCCGGCCCCGCACCACACCGATCTCCCCGAGGGATGTGGCCACCATGACGGTCACCGACACCCCGCCCCTCGACGTCGGCGCGACGATGCCGCGCCGACGCCGCGCTGACGGCTGACCGACCGGAGATCTCGTGACCGACCCCTCGAACACCGCGGCCCGCTCGGCCCGCGCCGCACACCGCCGCGGTCCGAGTCGCGCGCAGGTCCTCCGCCGCCGGACGTTCACCGTCGTCACCGCGGTCGCCGCCCTCGCGCTGGTCGGCGGCGGGGTCGCGGTCGCGCGGACCGTCGTCGACCTGGACACCGGCATCCACCGGTCGGACATCCACCTGCCGGTCGCCGGAGCATCATCGAGCAGCAGCGCGGTGCCGCAGGCCCAGGGGGAATCGAACATCCTGGTGATGGGGCTCGACAGCCGTCGGGACGAGGACGGCAACGTGCTGCCGGCCGCGACCTACCAGGCGCTGCACGCCGGGGACGGCTCGGACGGCGGGTACAACACGAACGTCCTCATGCTCATCCACATCCCCGCAGGCGGTGGACCCGCGATCGGCATCTCGATCCCCCGCGACGACTGGACGACGCTCCCCGGCGCTCCGGACGGCAACGCCACGGGGAAGATCAAGCAGGCGTACGGCTACGAGCTCGACCAGACGCTGCGGCACATCGTCAACACGGAGCCCGGGGTCTCGCACGACGATGCCTACCAGCAGGCCCGGTCGGCCGCGCGGCAGGAGGAGATCACCACGGTGTCGCAGTTCCTCGGCGGCGTCCCGATCAACCACTTCATCGAGGTCACCATGGCGGCCTTCTACGACATCGCCCAGGCCGTGCAACCGATCCAGGTCTGCCTGAACGAGACGACCTCGGACACGTACTCCGGTGCGGACTTCCACCAGGGGCTGCAGTCGCTCGACGCATCGCAGGCGCTGTCGTTCGTCCGGCAGCGGCGCGACACGAGCGGTTCGGGCGTCGAGCTGACCGATCTCGACCGGGAGCGCCGCGAGCAGGCGTTCATCGTCGCGCTCGCGTACAAGCTCCGGCACGAGGACGTGCTGACGAACTTCCCGCTCGTGCAGCACCTGATCGACACCGCGAAGCAGGACATCGCGCTCGACTCCGGGTTCGACCTGCTGTCCTTCGCCGGGGACGCGCAGCGGTTCGCCGGCGGCGGCATCACGTTCCAGACGCTCCCGATCGTCCGGTACGGGGTCGAGGACGGGCAGGACGTGAACATCGTCGACCTCGCGCAGATCCGCTCGACCACGGCAGCGCTGATCGCTGCGTCCGACCACCCGGGCACGACCGCCTCGACGACGCCGACCACGGGTGGGACCGCTGGCGGCGGGACGACGACCGGCGGGACGGGCGCCAGCGGGACCAGCGCTGGGAAGACGACCACGGGCGGGACGAGCGCCGGCGCGTCGACCGCGGGCGGCACGACCCCCTCCACGACCACGACGAGTGCTGCGCAGCCCCTTGCCTCCGGCGGGATCCCCTGCGTCAACTGACCGAGGACGGGCGGTCAGGCGACGACGCCGTCCACGTAGAACCACCTGCCCTGCTCGCGGACGAATTCGCTCGTCTCCTCGAGCGTCCCCCGGTCGTCGTCGGTACGCCACCACGCGCGGAAGGCGACCTGCCCTGCGGAGTCGAACGGGCCTCCAGACCGGGTGGACACGATGTCGAGCCGCGTCCATCGCTGCGTCGGGTCGAGCGTCAGCTCGGACGGCCGGGTGCGTGGGTGCCAGGTGAGCAGCAGGTACTCCGGCAGCCCGAGCGCGAACGCGCTGAACCGGGAGCGCATCAGCCGCTCGGCGGTCGGGGCCGCGGCGCCCGAATGCAGGGGCCCGCAGCACTCGCCGTAGGGGTTGCCGCTCAGGCAGGGGCAGCGCTGTTCGTCGTCCACCCGGGCACGGTAGCAGCGACCGTTCCTCGCAGCATCACGGCGTAGAACCGGACCGTGTACCGGCTCGGATGGCAGGTGTTGCGCGGGCGCCTCGGGGAGGTCGTCGACCGCAGTCGTGTGCGCCGTGCCCTCTGGATCGCCGCCGGGATCGCTGCGATCGCACTCGTGGTGCTCGTCGCGACCGAGCTGACCTGGGACTGGGCCGGACCGGGCCCCCTCCGGCCCATCGCCGCCGTCACCTTCGCCACACTCGGTGTCCTCGCGATCGCGTACTCGTGCTTCCCGACCGCTCGCGAGCCGAGGCCCGAACGAGGCATCGACGACCGGCAGGTCCGACCCGACCGGCAGCTGTCCGTCCGGTGGTCGGTGCAGCCCTACATCGGCCGGCGGGCGCAGCCTGTCGCGCCCGAGGACCGCGAGGATGTCCTGCACGACGTCCCGCTGCTGCAACAGGGCCTGGTGCGACGGCTCTCACGGCTCGGTCCGCTCCTGCTGGGCGCGGCTTCCGGCGGGCTCGCGGCGCTCGTCTCCGGTCAGATCGAGGTCTTCGTCGTCCTCTGGCCCTTCGTGTACCTCTTCACGCTGCCGGACATGGTCCGTCGGCTCGGCCGCGCCGAACGTGCCCGCCTCGCGGCGCTCGACACGGCGCCACCGGCTCCGAAGCACCGTCCGCTCTGGCGTCGGCACCCGCACGGGTCGAAGGTCCGCCTGCCGGACGAGTGACCGCCGCGGCCTCGCACCACTGTCGGCTGCGCCGGGCACACTGGGCGCATGTGTGGAAGGTTCGTCGTCTCCGACACCACGGCCGATCTGCTGCCCGAGCTCGTGGGTGAGCTCGCCGCGCGCACCGAGCACGTCGACGAGGAGACGGGCGAGGTGCACGCCGGCCTCGCCCCGAGCTGGAACGTCGCGCCGACCGACCCCGTGTACGCCGTCCGGCAGCGCCACGGGCAGCGCGAGCTCCCGCAGATCAGCTGGGGCTTCGTCCCGAGCTGGGCGAAGGACTTCCGGAAGCAGCGGCCGAAGCCGATCAACGCCCGCATCGAGACGGTCGCGACGAGCGGCATGTTCAAGCGGGCGTTCGCGACGAACCGCTGCATCGTGCCCGCCCTGGGCTACTACGAGTGGGTCGTCCGCGAGGACGGCACGGAACCCCACTTCGTCCACGAACCCGGTGGTGCGCTGGCGATGGCGGGCATCGTGAGCGCGTGGCCGGACCCGACGAAGCCCGAGGACGACCCGGAGAAGTGGCGGCTGTCGCTCGCGATCATCACCCGCGACGCGCACGTCGCCCCCGGTGAGGTCCACGACCGGATGCCCGCCTTCCTCACGCCCGACGGCTACGACGACTGGCTCGACGGCGACCTCGGCTCGGACGACCTGCTCGCGCTGCTCGACCACGAGTCGCTCACGGTCGCGGCCGGGCTCGAGCAGTACGAGGTCTCGCGCGCGGTGAACAGCGTCCGCAACGACGGCCCGCAGCTCATCGAACCCGTCGGGTGAGCGCTGCGCGCCACGGGCCCCTCCGCTGACCACGTGGGCGCGGCGACCCGACGTCGGGGCGCGACCACGGACGACGGACGGGAGGCCCGGATCACGTGCGCCTGTCGGCTGACGTGGTCCGGGCCTCCCGTCCCGTTCGTGTGGTGCTGTCGTCAGGACCCGCTGCGGCGGCGCGCCCCCGTCACGACCGTGGCGCCGTCACCCCGGCGTCGAACCACCAGGAACAGCCCGGCCAGGACCATCGCGACGGCTGCCAGTCCGAGCCCGACGAGCCCGGTGGTGCCGGTGAAGGCGAGCTTCGCGATGTGCGCCGCGGCGGCGAGGCCGGTCGGGAAGGACACCTCGATGGTGGCGCGGACCAGCTGCGCGGCGCTGTCGAGCACCGTGTAGTCGATCGAGGTGCGCGCTGCCCAGCCGTGCTCGGGGGTGAACACGACCGTCCCGTCCTGGACCTGCCACGTCCCCATGCCCTGCACGACGACCCGGTCGGTCGGCGCACCGCTGGCGGGGTCGACCAGGTGCAGCGTCGACGGCACGAAGTGCGCTCCGCCGCTGGCGTGGTCGTTGTCGATCGGACGGATGGTGACCGGGTGGTCGACCGCACCGACGGCGGAGTCGTCCGTGGCGGTGGCGGCCGCGACGACCGTCATGACTGCGGTCGCCGTCGTCGTCTGCCCGGACGCGTCGGTCACCGTGTAGGTGAACCGGTCGGTGCCGGTGAACCCGGTCGTGGGCGTGTAGACGTACGAACCGTCGGGGCGGACCGTGACCGTGCCGTGCGCGGGCCCCCGGTCGAGGGCGGCGGTCAGACCGGTCCCCCGGTCGTTGCCGAGCAGGCCGTGCTGCGCATCACGGGCGATCGCGGTGCCGGCGACCGTGCTGGCGCTGTCGTCGGCGGCGGCGATCCCGACCGTGATGGTGACGAGCGCCTCGGCGTGCTGCCCCTCGGCGTCGACCACCTCGTAGGTGACGGTGTCCACGCCGGAGAAGCCGGCCTCGGGCGTGTAGACGAACGTGCCGTCGGCGGCGATCGTCACGGTACCGTGCTGCGCACGGCCGACCGACGCGACGCGGAGTGCGGAGCCGTGGTCGTTGCCGAGCACGCCCGGACCGCGCACCGTGACCGGCGTGCCGGCGGTGGTGCGTGCCGCGTCGGCGCCCGCGGTCGGGGTGACCGTGATGGTGACGAGGCCGGTGGACGTCTGCCCCTCGGCGTCGGTCGCCGTGTAGGTGAAGGTGTCCGTGCCGGAGAAGTCCTCCGCCGGCGTGTAGACGTACGACCCGTCCTTCGCCAGGTCGACCGTGCCGTGCTGCGGCTTCCGGTCGAGCGTCGCCGTGAGCCCGGTGCCGGAGTCGTCGGCGAGCACACCACGCTCGGCGGGGACGGTCAGTGTGCCGTTCGTCGTCGTGGTGCCCTGGTCGGGGATCGCGACGGCGCCGACCAGGACCGTCACCGTGGCGGTCGCGGTCTGCCCGGAGGCGTCGGTGACCGTGTAGGTGAAGGTGTCGGTGCCCGACCAGCCCGTGGTGGGCGTGTAGACGAGCGTGCCGTCGGCCGCCTTCGTGACGGTGCCGTGGCGCGGCGGGGTCGCACCCGTGACGATGAGGCCGGAGCCCGTGTCGTTGCCGGTGAGGGTCTCCGGCGAGATCGCGAGCGAGGTGTTCGCGGGCGTCTGCAGGACGTCGTCGGCTGCGGTCGGGGTGACCGTCACCGTGACCGTCGCCGTGGCGGTCGAACCGGTGCCGTCCGTCACCGTGTAGGTGAAGGTGTCGGTGCCGGACCAGCCCGCTGCGGGCGTGTAGGTCACGCCGGTGTCGGTGGTGCGCACGGTCCCGTTCGCGGCGGTGCCGACCCCGGTCACCCGGAGCGCGGTGCCCTTGTCGTTCCGCAGGACGGGGACGTCGACCGGGGTGTCCGCCGTGGTGGTCACGGCGTCGTCGACGGCCTTCGGCGCGACGGTGATCGTGACGGTGCCGGTCGTGGTGTTCCCGGAGCCGTCGGTGATCGTCACGTCGAAGGTGTCCTTGCCGGAGTACCCCGGCTCGGGCGTGTACGAGTACGAGCCGTCCTTGCCGACCTCGACCGTGCCGTGGCCCGGGTCGGTGTTGTCGGTGACCGCGAGGTCGGTGCCGGTCGCCCCGGCGAGCACGCCCTTGTCAGCGGGCACCACGAGGGTGCCGTCGGCGGTGGCGTCGGCGTCGTTCGCGACGACCACGGGCGTGATCGTCACCGTGACGGTGCCCTCGGCCGTGTTGCCGTTCGCGCCGGTGACCCCGTACGGGAACGTCGCCGTGCCCGAGGTGCCCGGAGCCGGGGTGTACGTGATCGTGCCGTCGGCGTTCAGGACGACGGTGCCGGCGCTCGGCTGCCCGACCGACGTGACGGTGAGCCCGGAGCCGTGGTCGTTGCCGGTCAGGTCACCCGAGGTCACCGTGACGGGCTGGTCGGCCGCGGTGCGGATCCGGTCGTCCTCGGTGCGGGGCGTGACCGTGATCGTCACCAGGCCGGTGCTCTTCTGACCGGACGAGTCCGTCGCCGTGTAGGTGAAGCGGTCCGAGCCCGACCAGTCGGCGGTCGGCGTGTAGGTGTACGAGCCGTCGGCGGCCAGGTCGACCGTGCCGTGCAGCGGCTCCTCGTCGAGCGTCGCGGTCAGGCCGGTGCCCTGGTCGTTCGCCAGCACACCCTTCGCCGCGCCGACGGTCAGCGTGGTGGACGCCGGGACGGTCGCGGTGTCGGCGGTCGCCTGCGGTCCGACGATGACGACGACCCACGAGGACGCCGTTCCGCCGGAGGCGTCGCGCACGTCGTACCAGAAGGTGCCGGTGCCCGAGAAGCCGTCGGCCGGGGTGTACACGGCGTTGCCGTCCGCGTCGAGCGCGACGGTGCCGTCGGTCGCCCGGCTCACACCGGTGACGGTCAGGCCGGCGCCGGAGTCGTTGCGGAGCAGGGTCGACGCGGGGACGGTGACCGGGGTGCCGGCGGTGGTCGAGGCGTCGTCCGAACGCGCGATCGGCGCGACGGTGATCGTGACGGTCGCCTGGGCCGAGCTGCGTCCGCTCTTGTCGACGACCTGGTAGGTCAGGGTGTCCGTGCCGGACCAGTCGGTGGTCGGGCGGTACTCGATCCGGCCCTGGTCGTCGACCGCCGCGGTGCCGTGTGCGGGCTGCGTCGCGATCTGGGTGCCGAGACCGGTGCCGAGGTCGTTGCGCTGCACGTCGACGGTGACCGGGGTGTTCGCTGCGGTCGACGCGGTGTCGTCCTTCGCGGTCGGCGGCACGACGACGGTGACCGTGGCGGTCGCGACGGTGCCGGTGGTGTCGGTGACCGTGTACTGGAAGGTGTCCGTGCCGGAGAACCCGGTGGCGGGCACGTAGGAGTAGGTCCCGTCGGGGTTCAGCGTGAGCGCACCGTGGGCCGGCCGCGTGTTGCCGGTGACCGTCAGGCCGGTGCCGCGGTCGTTGCCGAGCAGGCCGTCCTGGCGCGTGGTGGTGGTGAGGGTGTCACCGGCACGCGTGGTCAGGGTGTCGTCGTTCGCGGCGGGGCGCACGAGGACGGTCACGGTGACGGTGTCGGACTTCCCGTTGCCGTCGGTGACGGTGTAGTCGAAGGAGTCGTTGCCCGAGTAGCCGTCGGCCGGGGTGTAGGTGTACGAGCCGTCCGAGCCGACGGAGACCGTGCCGTGCGCGGGCTGGGTCGATCCGGTGACGGTCAGGTCGGTGCCCTGGTCGTTGCCGAGCAGGCCCGGAGCGCCGACCGTGGTCGGCCCACCGGCGGTCACGGTGATCGAGTCGGCGGCCGCCGCGGGCGTGACCGTCACGGTGACGGTCGCGGTCGTGGTGGCGCCGTTGCCGTCGGTCGCGGTGTAGGTGAAGGAGTCGGTGCCCGAGAAGCCGGGTGCCGGCGTGTACCGGTAGGAGCCGTCCGTCCCGAGCTCGAGGGTGCCGTGCGTCGGGTCGGTGTGGCTCGTGATGGTCAGGTCGCTGCCGCCGTCGTTGGCCAGGAGGCCGTTGGCCGCGTCCGCAGACGCGGTCCCGCCGGCGCGCACCGAGAAGGCGTCGTCGGTGCCCTTCGGCGTGACGGTCACGGTGACGGTGCTCGTCGCGGTCTGCCCGGAGGAGTCCTTCGCCGTGTAGCTGAAGGAGTCGGTGCCGGAGAAGCCTGCGGCGGGCGTGTAGGTGTACGAGCCGTCGGGACGGACCGTCGCCGATCCGTGGGCGGGCTGCGTGTTCGAGACGACGCTCAGGCCGGTGCCGCTGTCGTTCGCGAGCACACCGTCGGCGGCGCTCTTCGTCACGGCGGTGCCCGAGGTCGTGGTCGCGGTGTCGGCGGTGGTCGCGACGTGCGTGGCCTTCAGGACGTTGGCGAAGGTCACCACGATGTCGCTGCCGTCGGCGGTCGTGGCGTGCGGGAACACGAAGGACGCGGTGTTCCCGCTCCCCGAGGCGACCGTGCGTCCGCTGTTCAGCTCGACGGCTTGCCAGGTCGTGTCGTAGTTCGCGAGGTCGGTGGTCCCCTTGGCGGACTGCGTCGCCGTGTAGGTCGTGTCGGGCAGCGTCAGCACCGCGCCGGCCTTGGGCGTCTGCGCACCGCCACCCGTGCTCGTCGTGTCGGCGGTGTTGCCCGCGGAGATCTGGTCGCCGTCGACGCGGAGACCGAACTGGTCGCCGGCGTTCCACCGCTGGTCCACGCTCGACTGCGCGGCGAGCGTGTTCGCGTAGTTGCAGGTCGCGAGGTCCGACGGCTGGAAGTTCCCGCCGATGGTGAAGCTGTCGACCTGCTTCCCCGAGCTCGGGTTGATCTTGTACATCGTGGTGCCGATGGACGCGTAGAGGTACCCGTCGGACGAGAATGCGATGCCCGGGCTGCCCCCAGCGTCGGCCTGGTTGCTCGGCAGCGTCGCGACCAAGGAGGTCGACAGCACCTGCCGACCGGCGGAGGTCGGCACGGTCTCGGTGTCGACGCGACGGACCTGGTTGCCGGTCACGACGAACAGCAGGCCACGGGTGCTGAACGCCATGTCGCCGTTCATGCCGTTCTGCAGGTTCCCGAGGGACCCGACCTGGCCGATGCGGGTCTTCGTGTTCGGGTCGTACGCGCCGAGGTACGCGCTCGCCCCGTTGCCCGCGTAGTAGTACAGGCCCGTCACCGGGTTGACCGCACCGCGCAGCAGCGCACGTGCACCGGAGGGGTCGGCGTTCTTGACGTCGGCGAGTCGCTGCTCGTTCACCGCGTCGTACGTGGTGATCGTGTTCGCGCTGTCCGCGGGCGTCGTGCCGTTGAACGACGCGTACGCGGCGACACCGTTCTTGGCGAGTCCGAGGGCGTTGTTGCCCGGGCTCATGCTGGTCTTGACCTCAGAAGCGTGGCTCGTCACGTCGATGGAGGCGAGGTCACCGGCGCCGTTGATGGCGTAGACGGTGTTCTGGTCGCATCGGAGTCCCGACGCAGCGGCGGCCGGGTCGGCGACGACGGCCTGCGTCACGCCGACGGCGCCGAGCAGGGCGACGCCGAGCATGGCGACGGTGCGGATACCGGGTCGTGGGCGCGCGTGGGAGCGTCCGGGCACACGGGTGCCCTGGTGCACAGGCAGCATGAGTCACTTTCGGGTCGAGACGATGCTGACGCCGTACTGACGTGACGGTCCGTGCATGAGGGACGGTCACTGGCGTCGTCCCGATCCTGGCAGGACACTGAGTGCACAGGGGGGCAAGAGTGGTCCCCAGTGTGGGGGACCCTCCTCGAACTGGGGGTGCGCCGCCGGGCGCGCCGGACGGGGCTCGCCGGGGTGCGCCGCCGAGCGCACCGGACGACGCTCGCGTCGGATGCTCAACGACGG
>CAJYIG010000234.1 GCA_913774725.1 uncultured Curtobacterium sp.
CCCGCCACCCCGCGCACGGCGTCGAGCGCGGCCCGCACGCTGGGGACCCGGTCCGCCCCGCGGGCGACCACGACCTCGACCCGGCGCGCGAGCGCGTCGTCGGCCGGCGTGACCGCGACCCCCGGCGGCACGACGGTGGTCGAGAGCGCGAGCCGGGGGAGCAGCGCGACGCCGAGGCCGGCCGCGACGAGTCCGACGACCGCCGCGGCGTTGTCGGTCTCGAGCACGATCTCGGGCGTGAAGCCGGAGGCCGCGCACGACGCGAGCAGGTGCCCGCGGCACCGCGGACACCCGCCGATCCACCGTGCGTCGCGGAACGCGGCGAGGTCGGCCACCGCGCCGTCCCGGGACACGGCTGCGTCGTGCGGCCGTGCGTCCGCCGCGGTCACGAGCGCGAGCGGGTCCCACCCGAGGGCGCGCGTCGTGAGGGTCGGATCGCTCGTCGGGACATCCTGCAGCGCGTGCGAGAACGTCAGTGCGACGTCGACCTCGCCGCGGCGGAGCAGGTCGACGGCCTCGGGCGGTTCGGCCTCGACGTACGACGTCACCACCCCGGGACTGTCCGCCGCCAGCGCCGCGAGCACCGGCGGCACGAGGGTCGAGGACGCGCTCGGGAACCCGGCGAGTCGGACGCGACCGCGGGCCAGGCCGCCGACGGCGTCGAGGTCCTCGCGCGCCGCAGCCAGCGCTGCCTCGACGTGCAGGGCGTGGTCGGCGAGCACGCGACCGGACTCGGTCAGCGTCGCACCGCGACCCCCGCGGAGCACGAGGTCGTGCCCGAGCCGCTGTTCGGCGCGGGTGAGCAGCTGGCTGACGGCGGGCTGGCTGTAGCCGAGGGCGGCGGCAGCGCGACTGATGGACCCACCGTCACGCACGGCGAGCAGGACCCGGAGCAACTGCGGTTCGATCGTCTCCACAACGCGATGTTATGGGACCCCGAAGAAAGCTGCCCTGGTGTGATGGTCGCGGGCGTCGGAGCCTGGACGCATGGACTCCTTCGTCGACGGATCGGGTTACCTCGCCGCATGCACCGCCGGGCTCCCCACCCTCGGGACGCTGGCCGCGCAGCGGGCGGACCTCGACGCCTGGTCACGCGCCGAGACCTCGCCGGCGACCTACGGCGACCTGGTCGAGGAGGGCCGCGCACGCTTCGCCGACATCGTGGGCGTCGACGCCGGCCGGGTCGCCACCGGCTCGCAGACCTCGGCGATGGTGGCGGTCGTCGCGGCCTCGCTGCCGGACGGTGCCGAGGTCGTCGTCCCCGAGGGCGACTTCTCGTCGATCGTCTTCCCGTTCCTGGTACAGGCACACCGGGGGGTCACCGTCCGCAGCGTGCCGCTCGACCGGCTCGCCGACGCGGTGCGACCAGGCACCGCCCTCGTTGCCTGGTCGGCCGTGCAGTCCGCCACCGGCGCGGTGACCGACCCGCGGCCCGTCCTCGACGCCGCCCGTGCCGTCGGGGCCCTCACCCTCTGCGACCTCACCCAGGCGGCCGGGGTCCTGCCGGTGTCGGCGGCCCCGTTCGACGTCACGGTCACGCACGCCTACAAGTGGCTGTGCGCGCCCCGCGGGGTCGCCTTCGCCACGGTCTCCGACGCCGCGCTCGAGCGCGTCCGACCCGCGCAGGCCGGCTGGTACGCGGGTGAGGACGTCTGGTCCTCGTGCTACGGCCCGGCCATGCGGCTCGCCACCGATGCCCGCCGCTTCGACGTCTCCCCGGCCTGGCAGGCCTGGCCCGGGGCGGTCGCCGCCCTGCGGCACCTCGCGTCCGTCGACGCGGCCTCGGCCTGGAGGCACGCCACCGGTCTCGCGGACCGGCTCGCCGACGCGCTCGGTACGTCCCGGTCCGGACAGGCGATCACGACGTTCCCGGACCCGGACGGTTCGGCGCTCCGAGCGCTGGCGGACCGGGGCGTGACGGCGAGCGGGCGCGCCGGTCGGGTCCGGCTGGCGTTCCACCTCTGGAACGACGAGGAGGACGTGACACGCGTCGTCGACGCGCTCCGGGCACTCCCCGGTTTCCGTCCTGTGGGGTGAGTCGACCTGTCCCCAGGTGCCGCGCCTCCCGTCCGCCGACGGCCGCGAGGCCGGTACGCTTGCCCGGTACCTTCCCGCACCGGGCACCCAGTCCGGCGACCCCTGGAGTCCCTCTTGGCACAGTCCTCCCGTCTCGACAGCGTCATCGCCCTGGCCAAGGGCCGTGGCTTCGTCTTCCAGTCGGGGGAGATCTACGGCGGATCCCGCTCCGCGTGGGACTACGGGCCCCTCGGCGTCGAGCTGAAGGAGAACATCAAGCGCCAGTGGTGGCAGCGGTTCGTCCGCGGTCGTGGCGACATGGTCGGCCTCGACTCCGCCGTGATCCTGCCCCGCAAGGTGTGGGAGGCCTCGGGCCACGTGGCCACGTTCACCGACCCGCTCGTCGAGTGCCTGCACTGCCACCACCGCTTCCGCGCCGACCACCTGGAAGAGGCGTTCGAGGCGAAGAAGGGCCGGAAGCCCGAGGGCGGTCTGGCCGAGGTGCCGTGCCCGAACTGCGGTACCCGTGGTGAGTGGACCGAGCCGCGCGAGTTCTCCGGCATGCTCAAGACCTACCTCGGCCCGGTCGAGTCGGAAGAGGGGCTGAACTTCCTCCGACCCGAGACCGCGCAGGGCATCTTCGTCGACTTCGCCCAGGTCGTCACGACGAGCCGCATGAAGCCCCCGTTCGGCATCGGTCAGGTCGGCAAGGCGTTCCGCAACGAGATCACCCCCGGCAACTTCATCTTCCGCACGCGCGAGTTCGAGCAGATGGAGATCGAGTACTTCGTGCCGCCGGCCGACGTCGACGCCCACTACGAGCAGTGGATCGCCGACTCGGTGGCGTTCTTCACCGACCTCGGCATCGACCCCGAGAACCTCCGCCGCTTCGACGTGCCGGACGGCGAGCGTGCGCACTACTCCGACGCGACCGCCGACATCGAGTACCGCTTCGGGTTCGCCGGGTCCGAGTGGGGCGAGCTGATGGGCGTCGCGAACCGCACGGACTTCGACCTGAACAACCACATCGAGTCGTCGGGCAAGGACCTGCGCTTCTTCGACCAGGCCGCGAACGAGAAGTACGTGCCGTACGTCATCGAGCCGTCGTTCGGTCTGACGCGCGCGCTCATGGCGTTCCTGCTCGACGCGTACCACGAGGACGAGGCCCCGAACGCGAAGGGCGGCGTCGACAAGCGCACCGTCCTGCGCCTGGACCCGCGGCTCGCCCCGGTCAAGGCCGCGGTCCTGCCGCTGTCGCGCAACGAGCAGCTCTCGCCGGTCGCCCGTGGGCTCGCCGACGACCTCCGCAAGCACTGGAACGTCGACTTCGACGACGCCGGTGCGATCGGTCGTCGCTACCGTCGCCACGACGAGATCGGCACCCCGTTCTGCATCTCCGTCGACTTCGACCCGCTCGACGACAAGGCCGTGACGGTGCGTGAGCGCGACACGATGTCGCAGGAGCGCGTCTCGCTCGACCAGCTGCAGGGCTACCTGGCGCAGCGCCTGCTCGGCGCGTAGCGCGTCGCGCCCCGCCGCGCGCTCCGGCGGCTCGCATCGAACCACGAAACCGACATCGAACCGAGCTCCGCGCCTGGTTCGGTGTCGGTCTCCTGGTTCGACCTCGGAATAGGGCCGTGCGTCCCGCGTTGCACCAGCCGTGAACGAGTCTGTGAAGGTCGA
>CAJYIG010000235.1 GCA_913774725.1 uncultured Curtobacterium sp.
TCGCGGCCAAGACCGGCGGGAACGTCGAGGACGTGCTCGAGGGCGCGGCGCGCAGTGTCGTGTGGCAGCAGCGCCTGGCCGCCGAGCGGGATGCGCTGCAGGGGCAGCCGCAGGAGTCGCCCGACGACGCGCCTCGCGACGACACCCGCAGCGACGTCCGCGAGGACGCCGGCACCCAGCAGCGACACCACGACGACGACGGGCGCGACCGGGGCTGACCCCGAGCGCGCCCGCCCGCACGAACCCTCGGCGTCAGTCGACCGGTGCGGCGTCCTGTTCGCGTGCGACCGCCCGGGCAGCGGCCTTGCCGGTCGTCGTGCTCCTGACGATGTCGCTCAGCGTGAAGCCGGCGGTGGTCCCGAGCAGCGCGTCGACCTCGCTGAACTGGCTCACCACGTTCTTCGACAGGGCACCGGCACCGTCCGAGGACACCACGGTGAGCTTGTCGATGTTGCTCATCGGGGCGGCGAGCTCGCGGGCGATGCTCGGCAGGGTCTCGATCGCCTTGACCCGCAGCACCGCCTCGGAGTGCTGCGCGAGGGCGTCGGCCTGCGCCTTGGTCGCGTCGGCCTCGGCCTGACCCTTCGCGCGGATGGCGTCGGCGGCCGCCTCGCCCTCGGCACGCGAGGCGTCGGCGGCGAGCTTGCGGGCCTCGGACTCGGCCTGCGCCTCGGCCGCGACCGCCTCGGCCGAGATGCGGCGGGCCTCGGCCTGGGCACGGGCCGTCTCGACCTGGGCCGCCGCAGCGGCCTCGGCCTCGACGCGGGTCGTCCGGGCGTTCGCCTCGGCCACCGCCGTGACCTCGGACTCGAGCTCGGCGCGGCGGAGCTCGGCGCGCTTCTGCGCGGTGATCTGCTCCTGCTCGACCACGCCCTGCGACGCCCGCGCCTGGGCGAGCGGACCCGCCGCGGCCGCCTCGGCCGATGCACGGTCGGCGTCGAGCTGCAGCGCTGCACGACGGATGGCCAGGGCGTTCTCGGCCTCGGCGATCGCCTGGTCCGCGGTCGCCCGGGCCTCGCGCGCCTCGCGGTCGGCCTGCGCCTCGGCGTTCTCGGCCTCGAGCCGGACGCGGGCGCGCTCGGCACGACCGAGGTCGCTGATGTAGTCGTTGCGGTCCGAGATGCCCTTGATCTCGAAGGAGTCCACGTCGAGGCCCTGGCTGTGCAGGGCGTCCTTCGCGACGTCGAGCACCGCGACGGTCAGCTGGTCGCGGTTGCGGATGATGGTCGACACGTCCGTCGCACCGATCGAGGCGCGGAGGGACCCGGACAGGACCTCGCGGGCGAAGTCGTCGATCTTCTTCTCCTGGCCGAGGAAGCGCTGCGCCGCGGCACGGATGGAGGCGTCGGCCTCGCCCACCTTGACGAGCGCCACCGCCTCGACGTCGATCGTGACGCCACGGGAGTCCTGCGCGTTCACGTTGATGTCGATGGCCCGCGACGACAGCGAGATCTTCGCCACCCGCTCGAAGAACGGACGGACGAGCACGCCGGCGCCGAGCACGACCTTGATGCCGGACTCGACGGTCTCGGTGCCGTCGGGGTTCCGCACCTTGCGCGAGCGCTTGCCGGTGATGATGAGCGCTTCGTCGGCACCGGCGTTCCGGTAGACGAGCTTGGCGTACACGAGCGCGATCACGGCGAGGACGATGATCCCCACGATGACCAGCGGGACGGCACCGAGCGCGAGCAGGACTTCCATGATTCCCCCCAGCGGACCCGTCACGGTCGGTCGCGACCGGGATTCCGCACCTGTTGTTCCGTTGCCACCATCCTAGGAGCGGCGGCGGCGGGGACGCAGCCCGTCGACCGGGGCTGTGGAGAACGGAGCGACCGCGCGCTCCTGCCGCAGACGAGACGGGAGGCGCGGTGCAGGGCGGACCTGCACCGCGCCTCCCGGCCGGATCGTGTGCGGACGCGCCTACGCGCCCTGCTGCCACCAGCTGTCGAAGGGGGTGGTGGGGACGCGGCGCTTGTGCTCGGTCGCGCGGTAGCGCGTCTCGATCGCCTCGGCGACCTCGTCCGGCACGTCGTGCCCCTGCAGGTACGCGTCGATCTCGGCGTAGGTCAGTCCGAGGTTCGCCTCGTCGGTCTGTCCGGGCAGGTCGTCGAGCAGGTCGGCGGTCGGAGCCTTCTCGTACAGCCGCGCCGGCGCCCCGAGGTGCTCGAGGAGCTGGCGGCCCTGGGTCTTGGTGAGCCCGGTCAAGGGGGTGAGGTCCACGCCTCCGTCGCCGTACTTCGTGAAGAAGCCCGTCACGGCCTCGGCCGCGTGGTCGGTGCCGACCACGAGCAGGCCGCGCTGACCCGCGACGGCGTACTGCGCGACCATCCGGGTGCGGGCCTTGACGTTCCCCTTGACGAAGTCGCTCAGCGGCACGCCTGCCTCGGTCGTGTCCTGGACCACGCCGTCGACACCGTGCTCGATGTTGACGACGATGCCCGGGTCGGCCGCGATGAACCGCAGCGCGAGCTGCGCGTCCTCCTCGTCGGCCTGCACCCGGTAGGGCATGCGGACGGTGACGAACTCGGCCTCGCGTCCCTCGGCACGGAGGGACTCGACGGCGAGCTGGGTGAGTCGACCCGCGAGCGTCGAGTCCTGTCCACCGCTGACGGCGAGGACGTAGCCCTTCGCGCCGGTGGTGGTCAGGTAGTCGCGGAGGAACCCGACGCGTCGGGCGACCTCCTGCTCGGGGTCGATGGTCGGCTGGACGTCGAGGTCCGCGGCGATGGTGGCTTGGAGTTCACGCACGGCTTCAGTATCCCGCTGCTCGCACGCACCCGTCCGGATTCACCGGGAGCACCCGGCTCGCGTTCACCCGTCCGACTCAGGCGACCGTCGGTACTGCGGGGTGCCGGATGGTGTTGTCGTGGTCGGTGCCGATCGCGCACGTGCAGACCACGCGCAGCGTCTCGTCGGTCCGGGTGAGCCGGAAGCGCTCGATGTGCGGCGGGCCGATGTGGCGGTCGAACGGGTGGGTGTCGTGGTCGTGCACGTCGGGTCCTCCTGATCCAGGGTCCCGCTGGTGAGACGGGACGGGGCGCGTGGCCCTTGTCGAGGATCATTCACGCACGGCGACGGGGGCACGAGCCCCCGCCCGGGGGCCACCTCGAACGGGGGCGCCGCGTCAGAGCTGGTCGCCGAGGAAGTCCGCGTACGAGGGCTCGTCGTGCTCCGGCCCCGCGGGCACGGCGGCGTCCGAAGTGCCGCCGACGCGGTCGGCGATCAGCTCGGCGACCTCCTCCGGCGAACGCATGCCGTGACGGTGCCAGTCCTCGGTGGGGCGGGGCGTCACGAGAGCACCTGCAGGGTCGTGGCGGCGAAGGTGGAGGCCGCGGTGCGGGTGTGCCCCGCCGAGAAGTCGAGGTGCGTGGAGCACGGGTACGTGGCGGTCATCGGGACCAGCCCTTCATCGAGGTGTTGCTCACCCCGGATCCGACCGGGCCGTCCCGCTGTGCCAGACCTCGCGGACCGCGAGG
>CAJYIG010000236.1 GCA_913774725.1 uncultured Curtobacterium sp.
CCTCGCGGGCGTCGGCATGCCGGTCACCGACCCGGTGCTCTCGGTCGCCGCCTACCGCCCGGGCAAACGGGCGGTCGTCCGCGTCGACGCCCCGGAGCGCGTGCTCTTCCTGAAGATCGTCCGCCCGCACCGCGTCGCGCCGATCGTCGAGACCCACGAGCAGTTCGTGGCCGCCGGACTGCCGGTCCCGCGGGTGCTGTCGAGCCGGGGCGACGGACTGCTCGTCCTCGAGCGCATCCGGGGCGTGCCCGCGGGCAGCCGGATCACCGAGATCGCCGACGACCCGCGCTTCGTCGCGTCGCTCGCCGCCCTGACCGGTCGCATCGCGACGGTCCCGATGACGCAGCAGGCACGGGCCGACGCGATGGACCACGCGGACTGGCACCGCCGCACGCTCGTGGCCGCGCTGCCGCAGGACGCCGCCGAGGTCGACGAGCTCTACGACGCCATCGGCCGACGGTCCGTCGGGTGGGGCGCCGCCACGAAGCAGGTGGTGCACGGTGACCTGCACCTCGAGCAGGTCTTCGTCGACGAGGACGAGCCGTGGCGCATCTCCGGCCTGCTCGACATCGACACCGCCGGCTGGGGGTTCCCGGTCCGCGACGTCGGTGCGGTCGTCGCCCACCTGGTGGTCACCGGGCTGTGGCACCGGTCGCGCGGCGACGCCGAGCGCGGGGCCGCTGCCGAGCGGCTCGCCGACGCCGTCGCCCGCGACTGGGTCGCGCGGAACCCCGGTGAGGCCGACCGCATCGGTCCGGCCATCGGTGCGCAGCTCCTCGCCCACGCGGGCGGACAGGCCACGACCGGCTCGGAGAACGGGATCCGGACCGCCCGGCAGCTGCTGGCGGCGACGCGCGCCGCGCTCGCCGAGCCGACGCCGACCGTGCCCTCGGACGGCGTGCTCCGTCCGCGGTCCGCACCGCAGGTCTGACCCGGCCGTCCGCCGGGCGCGGACGAGCGGGTGGAGGGGAGCCGCGCCTCCCGGCCGACGTCCGTCCCGGCCATCCGCCGACCGGACGGGAGGCACGACGCGCGCGGGTCCCGTCGAGTCGCCTCCGTCGGGGGTGCGGGAGTAAACTGTGCGCAGCACGCACCGTGTCGTCGCGTGCCGCGTCGTTTCCGGACGCGGCTGTCGGTCACCGAACCGACGTGGGGACCGGATCCGTGGGCGTCCGACGGGCACCACGTGCGTGCGACGGCGCCGGGTCCCGGCGCGGATCGTCGTGCCGAGCACCCGAGTGTGCCGGCCGCACGGGCCGCGGGAGTCCACCGGACGTCCCTCGACGGGACCGGCGCACGAGCGGGCCAGGGTGGCCCGTGGACCGGGGTCGCGCCAGACGCCGGTCGAGGACTTCCCGCCACGACGGCGGCTCGCCCGTGCGGAACGGGCGCAAGAAGGAGGAGCGTTGGCTCGATCAGGCACCCGGCGAGCAGCCGGCGGGACGCGGACCGCGTCGCGCCGCACCCGTCCGCTGGACAACGACGGCGTCATCCCGGTGCTCGCCCGCGCGGTGCGCGAGGTCGAGGCGGCGGCGCAGCGCGGACCACTCAAGGCCTCCAACCGGTCGAAGTTCCAGGCGGTGGCCCTGCTGATGCGCGAGGAGCGTGCGCGGGTCAAGGCCGACCCGGAGCTCACCGACGCGCAGCGGGCCGAGCAGCTGAAGCGTCTCGACGGCGTCGCCACCATCCTGGCGAAGACCGCGGCGCGGGACACCAGCGTGATCCAGCTGCTCACCGAGGAGGCCTCGGTGAGCGAGGCGACGCGGACGGTCAAGCGCGACATGATGATCGCCGGCGGCATGGAGCTGCAGCCCGAGGAGCTCGTCATCGCGGCGGAGCCCTCGCCGGTGGTCGAGTCACCCGTGCGCGCGGTCGTCCCGCAGGCGGTCGTGCAGCGGCAGCTCGCGAACCCGTTCCTGCCGCCGGACTTCGCCCTCGCCGACCAGCCCGTCGCGCACCCGCGCCGTCTGGCGAACTGGGAGCTCTTCGGTCCGCTGTTCAAGTCGTTCGAGTACGGCGCGGGCGGGGGAGCGGCGTCGATGCCGCTGCCCGATCCGACGTCGCTGCACTCGCGGTCCGGCACCACGCTGATGAAGCACCAGGCGGAGCTCGTCGCCGCCGCGTCGCACGGGCACCGCACCTTCCTGCTCGCCGACGAGCCCGGCCTGGGCAAGACCGCGCAGTCGCTGCTCGCCGCCGACGCCGCGAACGCCTTCCCGCTGCTGGTCGTCGTGCCGAACGTCGTCAAGACGAACTGGGCGCGCGAGGCCGAGCGCTGGGTGCCGAACCGGACCGCCACCGTCATCCACGGCGACGGGGACGACCTGGACGGCTTCGCCGACATCGTCATCGTGAACTACGAGATCCTCGACCGGCACGCCGGGTGGCTCGGGTCCTTCGGGTTCAAGGGCATGGTCGTCGACGAGGCGCACTTCATCAAGAACAAGGAGTCGCAGCGCTCCCGGTTCGTGCTGCAGCTCGCCGAGCAGATCCGCTCGAGGGTGTCCTCGCCGCTGTTCATGGCGCTGACCGGTACCCCGCTGATCAACTCGGTCGAGGACTTCCGCACCATCTGGGAGTTCCTCGGCTGGATCGACGACAAGAAGCCTCGCGCGAAGCTCATGAACGAGCTCGAGGACATCGGGCTCACCCCCGCCGACCCCGGCTTCTTCGTCGAGGCGCGCAAGGCCGTCATCGACCAGGGCATCGTGCGACGCCGCAAGGTCGACGTCGCCGCGGACATCCCCGCCCGACGCATCGCCGACATCCCGGTCGAGCTCGACGGGGAAGAGGGCCGCTCCATCCGCGACGCCGAGCGCGAGCTCACCGCGAAGCTCGTGCGGCGGTACCACCAGGCACTCGACGCCCGCACCGGGCAGGACCCGGTCGTCGGCATCGACCACAGGCTCGTCCGCCAGGTCGCGCGGTGGGAGCTCGAGGACCAGGACGCCTCGTCGACCGGCGAGAACGTGTTCTCGATGGTGCGGCGCATCGGTCGAGCCAAGGCACAGCTGGCAGCGGACTACGCGGCGCAGCTCGCCTCCAACGTCGGCAAGGTCGTGTTCTTCGCGAAGCACCTCGACGTGATGGACCAGGCGGAGGAGGTCTTCGCCCGTCGGCACCTGAAGACCGCGACCGTCCGCGGCGACCAGACGCCCGCGCAGCGCACCGCCGAGATCGACGCGTTCGTGAACGACCCCGACGTGGCCGTGATCGTCTGCTCGCTCACCGCTGCGGGCGTCGGCCTGAACCTGCAGGTGGCCTCGAACGTCGTGCTCGCCGAGCTGTCGTGGACCTCGGCCGAGCAGACGCAGGCGATCGACCGCGTGCACCGGATCGGGCAGGAAGAACCCGTCACCGCGTGGCGCATCATCGCCGCGCAGACGATCGACACCAAGATCGCCGAGCTCATCGACTCGAAGGCGTCCCTGGCCGCCCGCGCGCTCGACGGCTCCGACGAGGAGATCGACGACTCCGGCGACATCCAGCTCGACGCGATGGTGGCGCTGCTGACGGAGGCGCTCGGGGGCTGAGCGCCGTGCGCGGGCGTCAGATGCGCGACTGCACCTCGGCCAGGGACGGGTTCGTCGCGGTGCTGCCGTCCGGGAACACGAGGGTCGGCACGGTCTGGTTGCCGCCGTTGACCTCGGCGACGAGCTCGGCCGTGCCCGGGGTCTGCTCGATGTCGACCTCGCGGAAGGGCACGCCGGCCTTCGTCATCTGGTTCTTCAGCCGGGCGCAGTAACCGCACCAGGTCGTCGTGAACATCGTGACGCCGCCGGCCTCGGGCACGAACGCGTCGCGGGTGACTGTCTCGCTCATGGGCACCAGGCTAACCCCGTCGGTTCGGGGAACCCCGGTGACCCCTGGTAGACAGGAGCGCGTGACGGACACCCACCTCGAGATCGAGCGTACGTACGACATGCCCGAGGGCGACGCCCTGCCGGACCTCATCGGGGTCGGCAGCATCGCCCGGGCGGAGCACCAGGAGCAGTTCGAGCTCGACGCCACCTACTGGGACACCGAGCGGTACGACCTCGTCGCGTCGCGGGTGACCGTCCGACGGCGCACGGGCGGGCCGGACGCCGGGTGGCACATCAAGCGAGCCGCCTCGGACACCGTCCGGCACGAGCAGCACTTCCCCCTGACCGACGACGCCGACACCGTGCCCGACGAGGTCCTCGGCGCGCTCTTCACCGAGCGCCGGGGCCGCGGCCTGCGCCCGGTCGTCCGCATCACCACCACGCGGGCGGTCACCCGGCTGCTCGACGAGGACGACGACCAGGTCGCCGAACTCGCCGACGACCGCGTGGTCGCCCAGCGGCTCGACGACCAGGCGCCCGCGACCCCGCGCACCTGGCGCGAGGTCGAGGTCGAGACGGTCGAAGGTGTCGACGAGCAGGTGGCGCACGAGCTCTTCGCCGCGCTCGACGGTCGGTTCGCCGACATCGGCGCCCACCCCGCGGCGGTCACCTCGAAGCTCGCCCGGGGACTCGAGGGCGCCCCCGCCGCGCGGCTCCGGACGGCCGAGAAGCCCGAGAAGCACACCGCGGCACGCGCGCTGACGAAGCGCCTGCGCAAGCTCCGGGCCGCGCTCCTGGCGGCGGACGCCGAGCTGCGGACCGGCGGCGACGTCGACCTCCGGGCCACCGCGCGGACCGCCCTCGACGTCGCAGCGGTGCTGGGCTCCTACCGTCCGGCCTTCCCCGCCACACCGGCAGCCGACCGCGCCGCCGAGGCCGCGGACGCCCTGGCCGCCGTCACGGCACGTGCCGCACTGGCCGACTACCTGGTGGAACGGCTGCCGTACGCGTCGACGCCGGCGCAGGACCTGCTCGTCGACGCCATGACCCGCGAGCGTGTCCTCGCCGCGACCCGCGAGCGCCGCGCCGTCGCGGTCGGCGAGGTCACGGCGTTCCTGCACTCCGAGCCGTACCTCGAGCTCCTCGACGCCCTCGACGACGCCGTCGAACGGCCGGCTCCGACGGCGTGGGTGCTGCGCTCCCCGAAGCACGTGGCGCAGGACGTCTCGGCCGTCGAGAAGCCGCGCGTCCGCGAGCTCGTCCGCAACGCCGTCGGGGACGACGACGAGAGCGTCGGGCTCGTCGACCGCGAGGCCGCCGACCGCGCCGCGACCGAGGAGGCCTGGCGTGCGTCGACCCGTGCCCGTGCCGCGATGGACGTGCTGGGCGACGACGCCTTCCCGCACGCGTTGTGGAAGCGCATCGGCGACGCCGCGGACGTGCTCACCGAGCGGGTGCGCTCCCTGCACGCCCTCGACGTGCTGCGGGTGCACTCCGGCATCGCCGAACGAGGTGGCGAGGGGACGTTCGGGTACGGCGTGCTCGCGGGGGACCGGGTGCGACTCGCCGAGGACTCGTACGACCAGGCGGTACACGCGCTCAACCGCGTGTGAGCCCCGCGGGCGCGTGGCCCAGCTGCGCGCAAGTGTTCCGCGGGAGCG
>CAJYIG010000237.1 GCA_913774725.1 uncultured Curtobacterium sp.
TCGTCGGGCGACTCCTGCGGCTGCCCCTGCAGCGCATCCCGCTCGGCGGCCAGGCGCTGCTGCCACACGACACTGCGCGCCGCGCCCTCGAGCACGTCCTCGACGTTCCCGCCGGTCTTGGCCGCGATCGCGCCGCTCAGTCCGGCCGTGAGCGTCCCGCCGGCCGACGCGAGTCGCTCGACGACCTCCTCCTGCCGGGGCGTCAACGGCTCGTCGACCATGCTGTCCACGGTCTCGCGGATGTTCTCCTCGCTGGCGTCGAGCGAGGCGTCGTCCCCGGCGTGCAGGGCGGCGGCCTCGCCGACGACGACGAGTCCGAGCCGTGCGGCGTCGTCCTCGGGACGGGGGCGTTCGTTCTCGTCGGTCATGGCGGGGACGCTACGCCCCGGGCGATGTGCGGCCGTCAGCCCGCTGTCCCCCCACCCCTCGCCGCCCTGCCTCACCCGTGCTCGGACGCGGCGTGCCGTGCCCGTGGCCGTGGCCGTGCCCGTTGTCGCGATCGAGCACGACGAAGGACCCCGGACCGTGTGACGGTCCGGGGTCCTTCGTCCAGCGTGCCCGACGCCCCCACGTCGGTCAGCGGTGTGCGCAGCCGATCAGCGGCGCGCACCCCGACCAGCGAAGCGCGTGTAGAGGAACAGCACGATGACGGCACCGATGATCGAGCCGATGATGCCGGCGGGCTGGAAGAAGCCGTCCATCGGGTCGTGCTGGAAGATCAGGAAGCCGAGGAAGCCACCGACGAACGATCCGATGATGCCGAGCACGATCGTCATGAGGATCGACATCTGCTGCTTGCCGGGGATGATGAGCCGGGCGAGGGCGCCGGCGATGAGGCCGATGATGATGAGGCTGATGATGAGACCGAGCACGGGGTCCTCCTTGGGTCAGACCCGCCGCGGTCCGGGGGTGTCCGCGGTCGTGGTCGGCCCCGATTGAACTCCGGTTGTCCCCAGCATGTTCACAGCCTGCGCGGAGGTACAGGCCCGGGTGGCGGTCAGACCGCGCCGGTGGCCTCGAGTTCGGCCTGCAGCTCGGCGTCCGAGGGCTCCACGAAGTGCTTGCCGTTCGGCAGCACCACGACGGGGATGTTCTTCCGACCGCTTATCGCCTCGGCACGGTCGGCTGCGGACAGGTCGGCCTCGACGTCCACGTAGTCGTAGTCGACGCCGAGCCGGTCGAGGAGCGCCTTCGACCGTCGGCAGTCGCGGCACCAGTCCGCGCCGAACATGGTCACCTTGTCGAACGTCGCATCAGTCATGTCCGTACAGTACGTCGGACGGCGGCCGGACATTCCCGCGACCGACTCCCGCGCCGGGGAGCACGATGGCGGCATGACCGCGATGACGGACGGCGCCGTCCACCCGCACCACCGCCACGGCTGGTGGTGGAAGACCCTGCTCGCCGGCTTCGTGCTGTGGGCAGCCACCATCGTCGTCACCGTCGTGACGAGCAACACGAACCTCGTGCCGACGATCATCCTGCTCGGCAGCTTCCTCGTCCCGTTCACCGTCGTGCTCTTCGTCATCGAACGGGTGACGGGCACCGTGAGCACGATGCAGCTCGTCACGGCGTTCTTCGTCGGCGGGATCCTCGGCGTGCTCGGCGCGTCCCTGCTCGAGGCCGACCTGCGCCAGGACGCCTTCGTCTTCGTGCTCGTCGGATTCGTCGAGGAGTTCGTCAAGGCCGTCCTGCTCCTCGTCGTCGGGTGGCGGGTCCGGCCGAAGTCCGCGCGGCAGGGAGCCCTGCTCGGTGCGACCGTCGGCGCGGGGTTCGCCGCCTTCGAGTCCGCGGGCTACGCCTTCAACGCGGCGATCACCCAGCGCGGCATCGACCTGTACTCCCTGCTGCAGACCGAGGTGGTCCGTGCCGTCCTGTCCCCGGTCGGCCACGTGCTCTGGACGGCGATCATCGGCGCGGTGCTGTTCGGTGCGGCCCGGGGAGGCGCCCGGTTCCGCTGGTCGTGGTGGATCCCCGGCGCCTACGTCGTCGCGGCGGTGCTGCACGGGCTGTGGGACAGCAACGGGACCCTCTCGACGCTGCTCGCGTTCGTCCTCACCGGGACGCCGCTCTCCGCCGCGGCCGCGGGGGCGGTCCCGCCGGGTCTCGCCGGCGTCGCGACGACCCTGTACGTGGTGGGCCTGGCCGTCGTGACCGCGATCGGCGTGGTCGTGCTCGTGGCGGTGCTCCTGCACCACCGACGGGTGGAGCGGGCACGAGGTCTCGACGACCGTGACGCTGCCGTGCCGGTGTGGACGACGACCCCGCCGCCGCACGCGCTCTGACCGCACCGGCTCTGACCGCACCTGCTCCGACCGCGCGCGGCAGACGCCCGCGCGCGACTCCCGGCACACCCGGCTCCCCGTACGACACCGGCCGGACTCCCGCGCCCCCTACGATGGCCCCATGCCGCAGCGACCCGACCCCGAGCGGGCCGCCTGGGCCTCCGCTGCGGTCCGCCGCTTCGCCGCGGCGACGAACCTGCTCGTCGCGGGGCGCGCGGTCCGTGTGCTCGGCGGCGACCCCCGCGACGCCGCTGCGCTCGTCGCGCTGCTCACCGGGCTCGGTGCACGCGAAGCCGCGGACGTCGGAGCGACCGACCAGCTCTGGTGCCTCGGCGACCCGGACGAGTCGACGGCCGCCGTCGAACGCGAGGCCGACCGCCCGCGCGGCGCCACCCTCGTCGTCGTGGACGCCGGCCGGTACGCGCCCGCGGTCGACGAGGACGCCTTCGGCCCGGTCGCCCCGGCCCGACCCGGGGTGCTCGCGGTCCCGACGCTGTCGGACGACGTCTTCCTCGTCTCCACGGGACGGGAACCCGAGGACGACCCGGCCGCCGAGGCACGCATCCGCTGGGCCCGCCGACACATGCCGGTCGCCCGCACGGTCGCCGCGGAACTCCGCGACGGCGGCCTGCTCCGCGGCACCAGGGTCGGCGTCGCGATGGTGCTCGAGCCGAAGACCGCCGTGCTCAGCCTGCTCCTGCGCGACGCGGGCGCCGAGGTCGTCGTGTACGCCCACGCCGACGAGACCGACGACGCGGTCGCCGAGGTGCTCCGCGGCGCCGGTCTGCCGGTCCACGCGGACAGCACCGCCTCGCTCTCCGAGCAGCACCGTCTGGCCCTCGCGATGCTCGACACCCGCCCGCACGTGCTCCTCGACGACGGCTCGCACCTCATCCGCCTCGCGCACCAGGAGCGGCCCGACCTGCTCCCGACGATGCTCGGCGCGGCGGAGGAGACGACGAGCGGCCTCCGCCCCGTGCGCGTCATGGCCGAGCGCGGCGCGCTCGGCATCCCCGTGGTCGCCGTGAACGACGCCCGCGCCAAGACCTGCTTCGACAACCGCTTTGGTACCGGCCAGTCGACGGTGTTCGCGACCCTCGACCTGGTCGACGCGCTCCCGTCGGGCGGGCACCGCGTCCGGTCTGGAGGCACGGCCGTCGTCGCCGGGTTCGGTCCCGTCGGCGAGGGGGTCGCCCAGGTCCTCGTCGCGCTCGGTCTCCGGGTCACCGTCGCCGAGGTCGACCCGGTCCGCGCCCTGCAGGCGCGCTTCGCCGGGCACGCGGTCGCGCCGCTCGTCGACGCGGTCCGCGACGCCGACCTCGTGGTGAGCGCCTCCGGGGTCGCGGACACCGTGGACCACGTGGTGCTGCGGGCCTGCGCCGCCGGAGCGGTGGTGTCCGTCGCCGGAGGCGTCGACGACGAGGTCGCCCTGACCGCGGCGACCGACGCCGGCGCGGTCCGGACGACCGAGGCGCAGCACGTGGAGCGCCTGACGTGGCCGGACGGCCACCACGTGCTCGTGCTCGCCGGGGGCAGCGGGGTGAACACGAGCGCCGCCGAGGGCAACCCGGTCGAGATCATGGACCTGTCCTTCGCGGTACAGCTCGGCGCCCTGCGGATGCTGCTCGAACACGGGGACGAGCTCCCGCGCACCGTCGTGCCGGTCGACCCGGCGGTGGACGAGGCGACCGCTCGGGTGGCGCTCGCCGCCTGGGGGAGCCGGGTCGCGCCTCTCCCCACCGGCACGGCCGGTCTGCCGCTGGCGCGTCAGCCCGGAACCGGCGGCGTGGGCCCCGTCCGGATCGCGGAGCAGCCCGCCGACCGCGAGCCGGACGTCCGGACGCACCGCTTCGGGACGCCCCGGTGACGGCCCCGTCCGTCGTCGTGCACTCGGCGCGCGTCGTCGTCCCGATGACGGCGCCGCCGATCGCCGACGGGGCGGTCGCGGTGCAGGACGGACGGATCCTGCACGTCGGTGACCGGTCCTGGGTCGTCGACCAGCTCGACGCAGCCGGGCGCACGTGGACCGAACGCCGGTGGCGGGGTGCGCTCCTGCCGGGCCTCGTCAACGCGCACACGCACCTGCAGTACACCGGCATGTCCGGTGTCGGCCAGCGGCAGTACAGCGGTTTCGAGGACTGGGCGGCCGCCTTCAACGTGGACTACGCGCTCCCGCACGACTGGCGGGCCGAGGCGTCCGCAGGCGCGGTCGCGTCGATCGCGGCGGGTGTCACGAGCATCGCCGACGTGGTGACCGACATCGAGGCGGCGGACGTCCTGGAGCGGCACGGTCTCGGCGGCATCGCGTACTGGGAGGTCATGGACTGGGAGAACGCGGCGTGGGAGTCCCACGGGCGCACCCAGGTCCTCGACGAGCTCGCTCGCATCCCGACCACGCCGGGAGCCGGGCTGTCGCCGCACGCGCCGTACTCCCTCGACGTCGCGCCGCTGCTCGAGCTCCCCGACATCGTCCGCCAGCGGGGCCTCCGACTGCACCTGCACCTGGGTGAGGCGGCGTTCGAGGGGGAGCGGGTCGCGCTCGGACCGGTCCCGGGGCTCGAGGGCGTCGACGGTGTCGGGCACACCGCGGACTGGCACCTGGCGAACGTGCCGTCCTTCCGGGCCATGCGCGCGCTCGGGTTCGGTGCCAGCGCCACGGCGTTCGTCGACCGCCTGGGCGTGCTCGGGCCCGACTGCCACATCGCCCACGGCGTGTACGTGACCGCGTCCGACCGGGCGCTGCTGCGGGCACGTGGCACCGCGGTCGCGCTCTGCCCGCGGTCCAACGCCGTGATCGGCCTCGACCCGCCGCCCGTCGCGGACTACCTGCGCGAGGGCAGCCCGATCGCGATCGGCACGGACTCGCTGTCGTCGTCGCCGTCCCTCGACCCGATGGCGGACGTGACGGCGCTCCACCGCATCGCCCGGGCGCAGGGGTACGCGCACCGCGACCTGCACGAACGGCTGCTCGCAGCGGCGACCCTCGGCGGCGCCCACGCCATGGGGCTGGCGGTCGGACCCGACCGGACCGGGCACCTCGCCGTCGGGGCGCGCGCCGACCTCGCCGTGTTCGACGTCGACGCCCGGACCGTGCCCGACGCGCTCGCCGAACTCGTGGAGGACGGGGCCGGCCGTGCCGTCGCGACCGTGGTCCGGGGCGTCGTGCGAGCCACCGACGGCGTCGTGCACCCGACCGTCTCCGATGCCCGCTCCGCATCCGCGCCGGAGCGCGAGCCCGCTGCCGGCCGGGTCGTCGCGCCCGCGCCCGTCCCCGACCCCGCCCGTCCCCAGGAGGAACGATGACCGACACCGCACCCCGCCCCGGCATGGTCGCCCGCCGCACGGTCGGCGGCGAGCTGATCGAGTGGCTCGACGTCCCGCAGCGTGCCGCCGCCCTCGGCATGGACCCCCACCCGGAGGGGGGTTGGTACGTCCGCACGTGGACCTCGCCGTCGAGCGTCGAGACCCCGGCCGGCGAGCGCCCCGCCGCGACCCTGATCCACTTCCTGCTGCCCCCCGGCGAGGCCTCGGCCTGGCACCGCGTGACGAGCGACGAGATCTGGATGTGGCACGGGCCGGACACCGTCGTGCTCGAGCTCGGTGGGTCGGGTGACCGCCCGGAGCCCGGAGACCGGATCACCCTCGGCCCGGACGCCGGACGGCACCGGCTGCACGACGCCCAGGCCTTCGTCCGCGGCGGCGTCTGGCAACGCACCCTGCCCGCAGACGGCGAGGTGCTCCTCAGCTGCATGGTCTCGCCGGGCTTCTCGTTCGACGACTTCACGATGGCGTAGCGACCGGCGTCGCGGGCGGTCATCCGCATCGCGCTGGTATCCCAGTGACCGGTACACTGCGTCCTGCCCCCGCTCCACCCGTCCTGTCCCGCTGACGAAGGCCCTCCCGTGACCCGTACCCGCCGTCTCTCCCTCGCCGTCGCCACCGCCGCGGTCGCCGCCCTCGCGCTCGCCGCCTGCTCCGCCGGCGGCAGCAGCACCGGCAGCGACGGCACCGTGACCGACGGCAAGCTCACGATCGCGACCGGCCAGCCGGCGTACTCGCCCTGGGTCGAGGACGACGACCCGCAGTCCGGCAAGGGCTTCGAGTCCGCCGTGGCGTACGCCGTCGCGAAGGAGATGGGCTACGCGAAGGGCGACGTCGTCTGGAAGCGCAGCACCTTCGACAGCGCCATCGCCCCCGGCCCGAAGGACTGGGACCTCAACGTCCAGCAGTTCTCGATCGACGCGAAGCGCAAGAAGGCCGTCGACATGTCCACGCCGTACTACACGACGACGCAGGCCGTCGTGACGACGTCGGGGTCGAAGGCCGCGAAGGACACCACGGTCGCCGCGCTCGAGGGCGACACCATCGGCGTCGCCGCCGGCTCGACGAGCATCGCCTCGGTGAAGGACGTGCTCGGCGTCACCCCGCAGGTCTTCAACTCGAACGACGACGCGGTGCTGGCGCTGAAGTCGGGTCAGATCGACGCCATCGTCACCGACCTGCCGACGGCCTTCTACATGGCGTCGGCGCAGCTCGACGACGGCAGGGTGTCCGCGCAGTTCCCCGAGGACGGCTCCGGCGACCAGTTCGGCTTCGTGCTGCCGAAGGGCTCCGCGCTGACGAGCAAGGTCGACGAGGCGCTCGCGAAGCTCGAGCAGGACGGCACGCTCGCCGCCCTGCAGACGAAGTGGCTCTCCTCGGCGACGAACACCCCCGTCCTGGAGTAGCCCGGTGACCGTCCCAGCAGGCGCCGGTGCACCGGTGACCGCTTCCGCACCGAGCCAGGTCGAGCTGGAGCGACGGCTCTACCGTCGGCAGCGCGGCCGTCGCTCGGTCGTCGTGTCGGTCGTCTCGACGCTCGTCGTGATCGCCGTCGTCTGGCTCGGAGTCGTGAACACACCCGGCTGGGCTGCGGTGCAGCAGTCGTTCTTCGACCCGCAGACCGCGGTCGACACGCTCCCGGCCGTCCTGCTCGGGCTCTGGCTGAACATCCGGATCCTGTTCTTCAGCGCGATCGGCGTCGCGGTGCTCGGGACCTTGCTGGCGGTCGTGCGCGGCCTGCGGAACCCGGTGTTCTTCCCGCTGCGGGTGCTCGCCACCGCGTACACCGACCTGTTCCGCGGGCTGCCGCTCATCATCGTGCTGTACCTGGTCGGGTTCGGCATCCCCGGGCTCGGCATCGTCCCGCGGCAGCCCCCGGAGGTCTGGGGCACGATCGCGATCGTGCTGACCT
>CAJYIG010000238.1 GCA_913774725.1 uncultured Curtobacterium sp.
GCTTGACCGCGGCGCGCTCCATCACCGGCACCTGGGTCGCGCCGAACTCGGATTGTCGCCCGGGCGTGTCGCGCGCATCGCGGTGCCGCTGGCGCCCGTCAGGGTGATCCCTCCTGCACAGCCGGGAGGCACGGCCCACCCGTCCACAGCGGGGTACGTCCTGCTGATGGTCGGCTCGTCCCCCCGTGCAGGCTGGTGGTATGACCGAGCGCACCCGCGACACCCCTGACGCGAACGACAACGAGGAACGGACCGACGGCTACGTCCCGCTCCGTTCCTACGGAGCGATCGGTGACGGCCGCACCGTGGCGCTCGTGGCGCGCGACGGTCGGATCGACCGGCTGCCGATCCCCTCGATGGACTCGCCGCCGGTCTTCGCGAGCATCCTCGACGCCGAGCACGGGGGACACATCGCCCTCCGTCCGACCGGCGACGCGAGCGTGGAGCGCGAGTACCTGCCGGGCACGAACGTCCTCGTCACGACGTGGACCACCGAGAGCGGCTCCTGCACGGTCACCGACGCGATGGTCACCGGGGTCGCCGGCCGCCTGCCGTGGGCGGAGATCGGCCGGTGCGTGCAGGGCGTCTCCGGCACGGTCGAGATGGAGTGGGCGGTGGTCCCCGGCACCCTGCTGAACACGGCGGAACCACGTCGCATCGACACGGCCAACGGCACGGTCATCGGCATCGACGGCGTGACGATCGGCATCGTGCAGCACGGCTTCGAGCCCGTCCACGACGACGGGCCGCGCTTCTCCGGACGCTTCACCACGAACGAGGGGTCCAAGTCGATCCTGACGATCGTCGGCACCGAGAACGAGCCCATCTTCATGCCCGAACCGGAGCGCACGCTCGACGCGGTCGACCGGACGATCGAGAACTGGTCGACCTGGTCGGAGACCTTCTCGTACGACGGGCCCTGGGCCGACGCCGTCCAACGCAGTGCGCTCGCGCTGAAGCTGCTCATCTACTCGCCCACGGGGGCGATCGCAGCGGCACCGACGACGAGCCTGCCCGAGGACCGCACGGGCGGCAAGAACTGGGACTACCGCTTCGCCTGGGTGCGCGACCTGTCCTACACCGTGCACGCCCTCACGCGCTTCGGGCTCCGCGAGGAGACGCACGCGGCGGTGTCGTGGGTGATGCGCACCATCGCCGAGCACGACGAGACCATGCCGATCTTCTACGACCTGAACGGCGCGAAGACCGACGGTGTCGAGGAGCGCGACGTCCCGGGGTGGAACGGCATCGGCCCCGTCACCATCGGCAACCGCGCCGGCGACCAGCTGCAGCTCGGTGTGTGGGGCGACGTCTTCGAGATCCTGCGCCAGTACGTGAAGGCGGGCAACGTGCTCGACCGGCAGACCGCCGGCGTGCTGGAGCGGCTCGCCGACGACGCCTGCCACCGGTGGCCCGAGCAGGACTCCGGCATGTGGGAGCTGCAGGAGGCGCAGCACTACGTCTCGAGCAAGATCGGGTGCTGGCAGGCCCTCGACGCCGCGGTGGAGCTCCACGACGCGGGCATGATCGACGGGCCGCGCGACAAGTGGATCGAGAACCGCGAGCTCATCGAGCAGTGGGTCGCCGAGCACGGGTGGGACGAGGAACGCGGGTACTACGTGATGTACCCGGGGTCCGACGCCCTCGACACGTCGATACTGCTGCACGCGATGTCGTCGTTCGACCGCGGCCCCCGCATGGCGTCGACCATCCGCGCCATCGAGGCCCAGCTGCAGCGCGGCCCGCTGGTCTACCGGTACTCCGGCATGGACCAGGAGGAATCGCCGTTCGTCGCCTGCTCGTTCTGGCTCGCGGCGGCGATGGCCTGCACCGGCCGTGTGGACGACGCCCGGACGCTGATGGACGAGATGGTGGCACAGGCGAACGACGTCGGCCTGTTCAGCGAGATGCTGAGCGCCGAGGACGGCGCCTTCATGGGGAACATCCCGCAGGGGCTGTCGCACCTGGCGCTGATCCAGGCCGCGCTGACGATCGAGGAGGTCGCGGCCGAGTCCTGAGCGGGTGGATCCGGGCCGGGTGGATCCGGGCACCCGGGTCCCTCGGTCGGCGAGCTCGCGGCCTGCTCAGCCCAGGGTGATCGCCACGAGGCCGGCCACGCCGACCAGGTAGAGCACGACCACGACGAACGAGTCGACACCCATCCCGATGATCCGCCGCCTCGGTCGGAACACCAGACCGACCGCGTAGACGAGGGTCAGCAGCGCGGCCAGCGCAGTCAGGTACACGTCGCTCGCGTTCGCCTGCGGGAGCACGGCCCTGCCGGAGAGCACCGTGGCGACGAGGAACAGCACCGGTAGGAAGGCGTTGCCGCCGAAGATGTCCGACACGGCCAGGTTGTCGTCGCCCTGCCGGACGGCCTGGATGCCGGTGGAGATCTCCGGCAGGCTCGTCGCGAGGGCCAGGACCGTCGCGCCGAAGAGCACCCCGGACAGCCCGATCTGCTCGGAGGCTGCGTCGCCGGCGCGTTCGAGCACCACGCCGGCCACGAGCGTTGCCAGGGCGGACACCGTGAAGACGATCGCCGCCTTCCTCGTGCTCATCCGGGGCGGGTCGTGCTTCCGGGTGCGGTGTCCCGAGGTGTGCGGCGAGGCGTCCGGCGCACGTCCGTCCTCGTGCCAGGGCAGCCCCTTGCCGGCGCGCTGCACGAGCAGGAGACCGACGACCCAGATGGCCGCGATGAGCACCACGTCCGGCGTGAGACGAGCGACGACGAGGTCCGGCGGCAGCTGGCTCCCTGCGACGACGACGGCGAGCACGGCCACGACGACGATCGCCTCGAGCACGAGGGTCAGCGACGCAGCGCGGTAGGTCAGCGGTCGCACGCCCTTCCCGCGCTTGCCGAACGCGTCGAGGACCGCGATCACGACCGTCTGCAGGGCGATGCCGCCGAGGATGTTGCCCGCGGCGACCTCGATGTTCCCGGACAGCCCGGCGCTGACGGTGATGGCGATCTCGGGCAGGTTCGTCGCGACGGCGAGCACGATGAGGCCCCCCAGCGCACTGCCGAGGTGCAGTCGCTCGTCGAGGACGTCGGTGGTCTTCGACAGTTGGATGCCCGCGATCCAGATGACCGCGGCGCCGGCCACGAAGACCACGACGAGCAGCCAGAGCGGTAGTGATCCCATGCCCTCGACCGTGGACCCCGCCTGCCGGGACCGCTCCGAGCCGCGCGTCGAGCGGCTCGGCCGCCGCTTCGTCGGACGGTGAGGTCGTCCGCCGCTGAGCACACCGTCGGGGGTGCGGCGCATGATGGACGGGCGATGAACGACGTCGACGCACGCATGGACCGGCTGCGACGAGCTGCCCGGTACCGGTACCAGCAGCTGGTGGACAGCGAGATCGAACGCGGCTCCCTCGACCCGGACGAGGTCCGGGAGGAACGACGTCTCCTCCGACTGCAGGACGTCGAGCGCCACGCGCGCGCCCGCATCGAGGAAGCTGAGCGTCGCGGCGTGTTCGAGGGCAACCCCTACCACGGCAAGCCACTGCCGGGGAACGACGGGCGGCACGACCCGGACTGGTGGATCAAGGCGAAGATCGAGCGCGAGGACATCCGTGGCATCGCGCCACCGGCGTTGGCGCTGCGGACCGAGGACGCCGAGCTCGACGACCACCTCGACGACCTCACGACCGAGGACGACGTCCGTGCGGTCCTCGTGGACTTCAACGCCCGGGTGAAGGAGGCCCGGCGGCAGCTGCTCGGCGGGCCACCGGTCGTCACGCCGATGCGCGACGTCGACGCCGAGGTGGGGCGGTGGCGCGAGCGGCGCGACGCCCGTCGCGCTGCGGACGAGCGAGCTGCCGCCGATCGCGCGGCTGCGGAGCAGGCGGCACGGCCGCGTCGGTGGTGGCGGCGCGCCTGACGTGCGCTGCGCGACCACGTGCGGTGCGCGATCACCTGACCGGGCGTCCCGCGGACCGCGGCCGACGGCGAGGAGGCGGGTCGTGCCTCCAGGCCGAGTGCCGGTCGTCCCGGGTACGCGGAAGGCGCCGTCCCCGTGGTCGGGGGCGGCGCCTTCTCGTGGTGGTGCTGGTGCGGGTCGTGCCCGCGGGGGCCTTACTTGACCGGTGCTTACTTGACCAGTGCTTACTTGATCTGGGCGGTGATGGTCGCGGTACCGACCAGCAGGCCGGCCTTGACGGCGTCGGTCTTGAAGGTCTGGTTCAGCAGGCCCGCAGCGTCCGAGGACACGTGCACGGTGGTGCCGGTCAGGATCGCGTTGTCACCCTCGAGCTGCAGCGGCTTCAGCGTGCCACCGTGCAGCGAGAACAGGTACGCGTTCGACGCGGCGACCTGACCGTTGACCAGGACGTCACCGTAGAGCTTGGACGAGCCCGGGTTCACGACGAAGTTCTCCAGCGTCACCGTGGTGTCGCCGGCCTTGAGGGTCAGGCCCGAGTCGTCGTGGTTCAGCAGACCCTGCACGTAGGGACGGTAGTTGCCGTCCGGGCTCCAGTACGTGACCGAACCGGCGGTGATCGGGAACGACACCGACCCGTTCTCGAGCTTGGCGTTGCCGGACACACCCGGGGTCAGCCCCAGCGAGGTCAGCGCGTCGGTGAAGCCCGAGTCGAGCGCGACCGCGGTGTTGCCACCCTTGACCTCCGGCACGGACGCGACCGGCGCCGGGATCTTCGAGTCGGACGAGGACGACACCGTGTGCACGTTCGGGGTTGCAGCGTTCGCGGTGCTGATGCCGAACGCGGCACCACCCAGCACGAGGGCGCCGGTGGTGGCGAGGGTGATCGAGGTCTTCATGGACTTGCGCATGATGGTTCCTTCCGTTGTCGCGCTCGGCGCGATTCCCTGAGTGCGCGCCGAACACACCCCGCAGAGGGGTGGAGAACCAGCTACCTGCGGCTGGTGAGCGCTCCGGGTGTTTCCCGG
>CAJYIG010000239.1 GCA_913774725.1 uncultured Curtobacterium sp.
AGGACGATGCGGAGCGCGGTCAGGCCGATGGAGGTCGATGTCGTTCGCATGACGCTGACCGTATGCGGTGACGTGTCATCGACTCGGCGGCCTCGGGGGATTGACCGGACTCCGCCAGGAGTCGTCCAGACCACGGTCCACCGAAGCGGGGACCGGTGCTCAGGAACGACCGACGCCGGTCCGCAGCAGTGCGGACCGGCGTCGGGCGAGCGGGAGGCGGCGGGTCAGGAGTCCGCGCCGCGCCCGGTCTGCTGCTGCAGGCGGTCGATGTGCTCGGACGCCTCGGCCTTGGTGAGGTCTGCGGGGAGCTCCTCGCCGGCCTCACGCGCGAGGGTGTCGAGGTAGCTGCGCTGCGGACCCGTCATCGGCTCGTCGCCGGTCACCCACTGCTCGGGGTCCTTGCTCGCGGTCGTCGAGGGGTCGGGACGCTCGCCGCCCAGGGTCTCGCCCTGGTGCGACTCGTCGGGGGTCTGGTCTGCTGCGTCGGTCATGGCGCCGAACCTACGCGCGACGGCGGACACGACACGCAGCGACGGCGTCCCCCGGAGGACCCGGGCCGAGCAACCGGGAGCACGCCCCGCCGGGACGATGCCCCGCCGACGGGCGACCCGCCGATGCGACGCCCCGCAGAGAGGACGCCCCGCTGCGACGACGCCCTGCCGAGGCAGCACCCCTCCGAGGCAGCCGTGGACGCTCAGGCGGGCGTCGCCGTGTACCGCACCAGATCGGGTCCGATGCCGCTCGTCGCGATCGGCACCTCGGCGTCGCCCTGCCGGATCCAGATCGTCGCCGCCTGCTCGTCGATCCGGACCACCTCGTGCAGCGACCCGTCGAGCAGCACCGCCGCCCGCACCGACACCCGCCCGGTGGACGCGCGCGGCGGGAGCCCGACCACGTCGGCGTCGTACGCGGCGTGCAGGCCGGGGGAGAGGAACGGCGACACCGGCGTGGTCACGACCTCGAGTCCGTCCTCGACCGCGCGCACCGCGACCAGCCGGACCGCCTGGTCGGTGGGCAGGGGGACGTCGACGACCGGGGCGTCGACCGGGCCGGCCAGCGCGCGGAAGGCGGGCCGACCGTCGGGGGCGAGCCGCGCCTCCAGGCCGTCGATCCGGACGCGACCGCGGCCCCGCGAGTCGGCGTACAGGCCGGGCTCGAGCCCGGACCGGCGTGCCTCGAGCCGGGTGACCACGACGCGGTCGGGCCGGTACCAGTCGCGGAGCGTGGCGGGGTCCACCCAGCCGATGCTGGCGACCCCGCGGGCGAGGTCGGCGCCGTCGTCGGCGGGTCGTTCGTCGAGGGCGCCGAGCGGGTGCTCCCCGCGCACGGCGACGAGTCCGGCGTACGGGCCGGCCGCCGATGGTTCGTGGTCGAGCACCTCGACGCGCTTCGAGACCTTGCCGCCGTGGCCGTCGAAGGTCGCGAAGGTGCGCAGGTCGGAGATCGTCATGTCGCCGACGATGCTACGACCGGCCGCCGTCACGGCGTGCAGGTGCGGGGACGAGGAGGCGCATCTCGCCCGTGCACTCGGTCTGGTCGACGCCCTCGGCGGGCCCGGCTGGTCGCATCGCGCGCCGTGCCCGGGCGCCGTCGCGCAGCACGGGCTGCAGGCTGTTCCGCTGCACCGAACGGAGCACCCGGTCCTCCTGCGCCTCGTGGTGGAACACGCCCTCCGGCGAGCGGCGGAGCGCCGGACGGATCGGTTCGCCGCGGCGCTCCTGGCCCGGCAGCGGCCTGGAGCGCCGGCCGTACAGCAGTTCGGACGAGTCGAGCAGCCACGGCACCAGGGCCACGGTCACCCCGTGCACGAGCAGCAGCTTCCTGCGGATGCGGCGGCCGCGGTGGTTGTGCAGCAGCGTCTCCCACCAGTGCCCGACGACGAAGACCGGCGTGTAGACGGTGACGACCTCGGACCCGTGCTCGGCCCGGTGCGCCTTGATGTACCGGATGAGGGGCATCGAGATGTCGCGGTAGGGACTCGGCACGACGGTGAGCGGGACCTCGATGCCGTGCTCGTCCCACTGCTGCTGCAGTCGTCGGGCCTCGGCGTCGTCGATCGCGACGTGCACGGCCTCGAGTCCGGCGTGCTGCGCCGCGATGGCGTAGTCGATCGCCTTGAGCACCGGCTTCTGCAGCCTGTTGACGAGGACGATCGCGTGGTCGCCCGTCGCGCCGAACTGCGTGTCGACGTCGGCCTCGATCTCGTGCGAGACGTCGCGGTAGTACCGGTTCACGCCGAGCATGAGGACGAAGAGCACCGGCATGATCACGAACACGAGCCAGGCGCCGTGCGTGAACTTCGTGATGGTGACGATGACGAGCACCACGAAGGTGAAGGTCGCGCCGATCGCGTTGATGGTCAGCGAACGCCACACCTGCCCGCGGTCGACCGGGCCGTCGGCGGTGCCCTCGCGGTCCACGCGGAGCAGCCGCGACCAGTGCCGGACCATGCCGCTCTGCCCGAGCGTGAACGACACGAACACGCCGATGATGTACAGCTGGATGAGGCTCGTCACGTTCGCCCGGTAGACCACGAGCAGCGCGACCGCGACGAGCGCGAGCACGATGACGCCGTTCGAGTAGATGAGCCGGTCGCCGCGGGTCGACAGGGCCTTCGGCGCGTAGGAGTCCC
>CAJYIG010000240.1 GCA_913774725.1 uncultured Curtobacterium sp.
TCTCGCGCGGTCGAGGGCGTCTCGCGGTACACGGACGCGGGCCGTGACCAGGCGGACGGGAGGCGCGTGGCGGGTCCGCCACGCGCCTTCCCTCGCGCATGTCGGTGCGCGGGCGTAGCGTGCGGACCGTGACCCGACCTGACATCCACACGGTCGGCGAGCTCCGCGCTGCTGGACACGTCCAGAAGTCGGTCCGCGCCGAGATCCGCGACAACCTCCTCCAGGCCCTGCGCGACGGCCGGGACCCCTGGCCCGGCCTGCACGGGTTCGAGACCACCGTCATCCCGCAGCTCGAACGCGCGCTCATCGCCGGGCACGACGTCGTGCTGCTCGGTGAACGCGGGCAGGGCAAGACCCGCCTTCTCCGCACGCTGCAGGGACTGCTCGACGAGTGGACCCCGGTGATCACCGGGTCCGAGCTCGGCGAGCACCCCTTCGAACCGATCACGACGGCGAGCATCCGTCGCGCCGCTGACCTCGGTGACGCCCTGCCGATCGCATGGGTGCACCGCGACGAGCGCTACGTCGAGAAGCTCGCGACACCGGACACCAGCGTCGCCGACCTGATCGGCGACGTCGACCCGATGAAGGTCGCGGAAGGACGCAGCCTCGGCGACCCCGAGACCATCCACTTCGGCCTGATCCCCCGCGGTCACCGCGGCATCGTCGCGATCAACGAACTCCCCGACCTGGCGGAGCGCATCCAGGTCGCGATGCTCAACGTGATGGAGGAACGCGACGTGCAGATCCGCGGCTACGTGCTGCGCCTGCCGCTCGACGTGCTCGTCGTCGCGAGCGCCAACCCCGAGGACTACACGAACCGCGGCCGGATCATCACCCCGCTGAAGGACCGCTTCGGCGCCGAGATCCGCACGCACTACCCGATCGAGCTCGCGGACGAGGTCGCGGTCATCCGGCAAGAGGCGCAGTTGACCGCCGAGGTGCCGGACGCCCTGGTCGAGATCCTCGCGCGCTTCACCCGTGCCCTGCGGCAGTCGAGCGCCGTCGACCAGCGCAGCGGCGTCAGCGCACGCTTCGCGATCGCCGGGGCCGAGACGATCTCCGCCGCGGCCGTGCACCGTGCGGCGCGGCAGGGCGAGGAGCACCCGGTCGCCCGGCCGATCGACCTCGAGACCGCGGTCGACGTGCTCGGCGGCAAGATCGAGTTCGAGAACGGGGAAGAGGACCGTGCCGACGAGGTCCTGGAGCACCTGCTCCGCACCGCGACGGCCGAGACCGTCCGCTCGCGCTTCCGCGGGATCGACTTCGGCGTGCTCGTCGAGGCGCTCGACGGCGGCACGATGGTGACCACCGGTGAGCAGGTCAGCGCCCGGGCGTTCCTCGAGGGGCTGCCCTCGATCGGCGAGTCGGACGTGTACGACCAGGTCTGCGAGCGGCTCGGTGCGACCGACGACGGCGAGCGTGCGGGCGCGATCGAGCTCGCGCTCGAGGGGCTCTTCCTCGCCCGACGCATCAGCAAGGAGTCGGGGGGCGGCGAGGCCGTCTATGGCTAGTCGGCAGAACCGCCGCCTGACCCGTGACGCCCGCTACGGCAGGTACGAGGGCGGACCGGACCCGCTCGCTCCCCCGGTCGACCTGTCCGAGGCGCTCGACGCCATCGGCGAGGACGTCATGGGCGGCACCTCACCCGAGCGCGCGCTCCGCGAGTTCCTGCGGCGCGGCGGTCAGACCCAGCGCGGACTCGACGACCTGATGCGCCGGGTCGCCGAACGTCGGCGGGAGCTCACCAGCCGGAACAACCTCGACGGCACCCTGCGGCAGGTCAAGGAGCTGCTCGACGAGGCCCTGCTCGCCGAACGCGGTGAGCTCGCCCGGAACGTCGACCTCGACGACGGCGACCGCGCACTGGCCGAGATGCAGCTCGACAGCCTCCCGCCGTCACCCGCGAGCGCCGTGCAGGAGCTTGCCGGCTACGACTGGAAGAGCCCGACGGCTCGGCAGAAGTACGACGAGATCAAGGACCTGCTCGGGCGCGAGGTCCTCGACCAGCGCTTCGCCGGGATGAAGCAGGCGCTCGAGAACGCCTCCGACGAGGACCGCGCGGCCGTCTCGGCGATGATGCGCGACCTCAACCAGCTGCTCGAGGACCACCGACGCGGCACCGACACGCAGGAGCAGTTCGACGCCTTCATGGCGCAGCACGGGCAGCACTTCCCGTCAGAGCCGAAGAACGTCGAGGAGCTGCTCGACGACCTCGCCGCCCGGGCCGCGGCCGCCCAGCGGATGCGGAACTCGATGACGCAGGAACAGCGTGACGAGCTCGACGCCCTGGCGCAGCAGGCGTTCGGCTCGCCGGACCTGATGGGCCAGCTCGGGCAGCTCGACGACAACCTGCGCGCGCTCCGTCCCGGCGAGGACTGGGGCGGTTCGGAGCGCATGGACGGCGAGCAGGGCCTCGGGCTCGGCGACGGCACCGGGGTGTTCCAGGACATCGCCGACCTCGACGCCCTGGCCGAGCAGCTCGCGCAGTCCGGGCCGGGGTCCGACCTGGCCGACCTCGACCTCGACGCCCTGCAGCGCCAGCTCGGGGACGAGGCAACGGTCGACGCCCGCACCCTGCAGCGGTTGGAACAGGCCCTCCGCAACTCGGGCGCGGTCAAGCGCGGCTCGGACGGTCAGCTGCGTCTGACCCCGAAGGCGATGCGGCAGCTCGGCAAGAGCCTGCTCAAGGACGTCGCCGAGCGGATGTCCGGGCGGCAGGGTGCCCGTGACCTCCGCCGATCGGGTGCCTCCGGCGAGCCCTCCGGTGCCACCCGTCCGTGGGCTTTCGGCGACACCGAACCGTGGGACCTCCCCCGGTCGATCACGAACGCCCTCGTGCGCACCGCCGCGGACGGCAGGACCGGGCCCGGCGTGCGCCTGACGATCGACGACGTCGAGGTGCAGGAGACCGAGGCGCGGACGCAGGCCTGTGTGGCACTGCTCGTCGACACCTCGTTCTCGATGGCGATGGAGGACCGCTGGGTCCCGATGAAGCGCACCGCCCTCGCGCTCCACACGCTGGTCAGCACCCGGTTCCGCGGGGACGACCTGCAGCTCATCGCCTTCGGGCGCGAGGCCGAGGTGATGGACGTCGACCAGCTCGTCGGCCTCGACGCGCAGTGGGACAAGGGGACGAACCTGCACCACGCGCTGCTGTTGGCGAACCGGCACTTCCGGAAGCACCCGACGGCCCAGCCCGTGCTGCTCGTCGTGACGGACGGCGAGCCGACCTCGCACCTCGAGCCGAACGGGCAGGTGTGGTTCGGCTACCCGCCCGACCCGGTGACGATCGCACTGACGGTGCGCGAACTGGAGAACGCCGGTCGGCTCGGCGCACAGACGACGTTCTTCCGGCTCGGCGACGACCCCGGGCTGGCGCGGTTCATCGACGCGATGGCCCGGCGGGTGGACGGCTCCGTCGTGGCGCCGGAGAACGACGACCTCGGGGTCGCCGTGGTCGGCTCGTACCTCGGGGCGCGTCGCGGCGGCGCGTCCTTGTTCGGCGACGACTGGTCGGGGTAGACGCGACCGGCTGACGGACGGGTGGCGCGGTGTCGGCCGGCCCCGCGCCTCCCGTCCGTCACGCCCTGCGCCCGTCCGCAAGACGCAACCTCAGCGACAGCGCGCAGCGCTGTACCGTTGCGCGCAGTCGGCACGGTTGCGTTCCGCGGAAGGAGATCCGTCAGAAGAGGGGCCAGGGGACGGCGGGGCCGTGGCCGGGCGGCGGCGGGAACACGCCGACCGCCCGCAGGGCGGCACAGCGGGCACGCAGGTTGTCGACCTCATTGCGGGTCAGGTGCTCGGCGAGCGCGACGCCGAGGTCGCCGCGGAGTGCCTCGGACACGCGGTCGAGTCCCTCGAGCTCGTCGGGGTCCAGCGGCTCCCCGATCCAGCCCCACAGGACCGTGCGGAGCTTGTGGTCGACGTGGAAGGTCAGCCCGTGGTCGACGCCGTACCGGTGGCCGTCCGGCATGGCGAGCACGTGCCCGCCCTTGCGGTCGGCGTTGTTCACCACGACGTCGAACACGGCCATCCGACGGAGCGCAGCGGTGTCCTCGTGCACGAGCGTGACCGGTCGGTCGTGCTCGTCGATCGCCTCGAGCACGGGCAGCCACGGGGCGTCCTCGGCGTCGGCCTCGTCGGTCGGCACCAGGTCGACGGCGTCCTGCTCCGGGTCGACGTCCTGCCAGCGCTGGACCATGCCGGGGCCGAACGGACCGTCACCGAGCCAGGTGGGCGGCACGATCGACCAGCCGAAGGCCTCGGAGACCAGGTGGGCGGCGACCTCACGGCCGGCGAGGGTGCCGTCGGGGAAGTCCCAGAGCGGACGCTCCCCCTCGACGGGCTTGTACACGACGGACTCGCCGTCGAGGTCGGCGAGGAAGGTGGCGTTCGACGCCTCGCGGATGCGCGCCCGGATCGTCAGTGGGCCGTCGTACCGAGGAGCGGCGGAACTCATGCGGCGGGGCTCATGCGTCGCCGGGCCGTCGACCTGCTGCGACGACCTCGCGCGTGCGCTCGACGAAGGCCCGGGCACTGCCGACGGGGATCTTCACCTGGAAGACCTCGGCCGGCTCGGGCATCTCGACGACGGCCTCGACCTCGTCACCGTCCTCGTTCGTCTCGGTGACGATCTCGAGCTCGTCCTCGATCGGGTACGCCTCGATGACCACCTGCGCGGTCGCCGGGTCGAACCCCAGGCTCAGCGCGCCCGCGCGGAACTCGGGCTCCACCGGCTGGTCGAGCGGTGCGGCGTCGCGGAGCTCGGACGGTGCTTCCGGGGGGACGCTGAAACGGTTGTCCTCGACGGTGGCGACCTCGTCGAGGAGCTCGGCGACCTTGTCCGCGAGCACCGCCGACTGCTCCTTCTCGAGCGCGACGCTGGTCACCCGCTTGCCGTCGCGTGCCTGCAGGTAGAAGGCACGCTCGCCCGGGCGGCCGACCGTCCCGACGACGAGACGTTCCGGCCAGTCGAAGCCGTGCACGATGGTGGGCATGACCCGATTGTAGGAGCGTCCGGCTCCGTCCGCTCAGGGTCGCGCGGTCCCCGGCTGGCTGTGACCCACACCGCCAGCAGGACCGGGCTCGCCGTGGCCGGCGCCGCCAGCAGGACCGGGCTCGCCGTCGCCGGACGCTCCGGCAGCCGGTCGGGGATCACCGTGTCCCGCGCCGCCGCCGACCGCCGCGTCCCCGGTCGGGGCCGGCGCCGCCGCGAGCCAGGACAGGTCGCCCGAGTCGGTGTTCGTCGCGACGACCTCGGGCCGGTGCTCGCCGTAGCGGACGACGGAGACCGATGCGGGACCGACCGCGATCCGCTGGAACAGGTCGAGGTGCATGCCGAGCGCGTCGGCGAGGACGGACTTCACGATGTCGCCGTGGCTCACCGCGACCCACACCGCGGTCGGGCCGTGCTCGGCCTCGACCTCGGCGTCGATGCGGCGGATCGCGGCGACGGCCCGGGACTGCATAATCTGCATGGACTCGCCGCCGGGGAACACCACGGCACTCGGGTTCGCCTGGACCGTGCGCCACAGCGGCTCCTGCGCCAGGTCCGCGAGCTTCCGACCCTGCCAGTCGCCGTAGTCGGCCTCGGTGATCGCCCGCTCGACGCGCACGTCGGGGCTCCCCTGCTGGCGGGCGAGCAGCGCGCGGGCGGTCTGGCGGCAGCGTTCGAGCGGGCTCGTCACGAGCGCGGCGAGCGGGATCGGCGCGATGCGTTCGGCGGCACGGTCGGCCTGCTCGCGCCCGACCCGGTCGAGAGCGACCCCGGCGGTGCGACCCGCCAGGACGCCGGTCGCGTTCGCGGTGGTGCGTCCGTGCCGGACGAGGAGGACGGTCGCCATGCGGTCGATCCTAGGCATCCCGCCCGTGGGTCCACGGAGCGGCTGGCGGACAGTGGTCGGCCCCGCGCCGGTGATGCACGAAGATGGAGCGGTGCTCGTCTCCATCGTCTACATGAGCCGCTCCGCGGTGCCCTTCGACGACCACGCACTCGCCGAGCTCCTGCGCGAGGCGCGCCTGCGGAACGAGGCGCTCGGCGTCTCCGGGCTGCTCGTCGCGAAGGGCGGCCGCTTCATGCAGCTGCTCGAGGGGCCGGCGTGGAGCGTCGACGACCGCTTCGGTGCGATCGCGCGCGATCCCCGGCACGGCGAGGTGAAGTCGCTGGTCCGCGAGGAGATCGCGCGCCGACGCTTCGACGGCTGGTCGATGGCCTACCGGTCGCTCGACGACCGCGACGTCGCCACCGAGGAGGGGTTCAGCCCGTTCCTGTCCGGCACGATGGACTTCGCGCCGGAGTTCGACGGCACGAGCGCCGCGTGGCTGCTCAAGTGGTTCCGCGATCGCGAGCTCACCGACCGCTGACGCCGGCCGCATGGCCCTGCGGGCCCGCCGGCCGTGTCGCGCTGCGGGCCCGCCGACCGCTGGCACGGCTCAGCCCGACGCAGCTCAGCCTGCCGCGGCGAAGGTGTCCGCGACCACCCCGAGCAACCGCGTCCGGTGCGCGGGTGCCGCGGTCGCCTGCACGACCAGCCGCCACATCACGGCGACGGCCGGGTCGAGGTCCGCACGACCGCTCCGCACCTCGGCGACCAGCTGCACCCCGGTGAAGTAGGGCACGACCGATCCGCCGAGCTCCTCCGGGGTGAGGTCGGTCTCGAGCTCCCCGCTGCCGATCGCGAACCGGAAGACGTCGACGATGCCGCCGATCCACTGCTCGTAGAACGACGACGTCGCGCCGGAGAACTCGCCGCGCTCGAGCGACAGCCGGATGCCCGCACGGACGATCGGATCGGTGCGGAGCAGGTCGGCGATGTGCTTCGACGCGCCGATCAGCGCGGCCAGCGGCGAGGTGCTGTCGTGGTGCACCTCGGCGAAGGTGCGGGCGTTCTGCTCGTCGATCACCCCGAGGGCGAGCGCGAGCT
>CAJYIG010000241.1 GCA_913774725.1 uncultured Curtobacterium sp.
CGTCGGCTGCACGGTGACGCCAGCCGCGGCGCGGCCCTGGACGGTGTCCGCGTGACGATCGTCGGCGACGTCCTGCACAGCCGCGTCGCCCGGTCGAACGCCTGGCTCCTCCGCACGCTCGGCGCCCAGGTCACGTTCGCGGCTCCGCCGACGCTCCTGCCGGCGGTCGACCGCCCGTTCGGCGGAGCAGTGCACCACGACCTCGACGCGGCCCTCGCCGAGGACCCGGACGTCGTGATGCTCCTGCGCATCCAGCAGGAGCGGATGAACGACGCGTTCTTCCCGAACCCCCGCGAGTACACCCGCCACTTCGGACTCACCGCCGCACGCGCGGCCGGCCTGTCCGACCGGACGCTGATCATGCACCCGGGGCCGATGAACCGCGGCCTCGAGATCGCCGGCGTCGCTGCGGACGACCCGCGCTCGACGGTCGTCGAGCAGGTCGCCAACGGTGTGTCGGTCCGCATGGCCGTCCTGTACCTCGCCCTGACCGGCGAGCACGAACCGAAGGAGTCCGTCGCATGACCGCCCACCTGATCCGCGGCGCGCAGCTGGTCGACGGCTCGCGAGCCGACATCCGTCTGGAGGGACGGCGCATCACCGCGGTCGGCTCCGGTCTCGACGCGGCCGGCGCCACGGTCGTCGACGCGGACGGCCTGATCGCCCTACCCGGTCTCGTGGACCTCCACACGCACCTGCGCGAGCCCGGCTTCGAGGAGTCGGAGACGGTGCTCACCGGATCGCGCGCAGCCGCCGCCGGTGGCTTCACCGCGGTGAACGCGATGGCGAACTCGTCGCCGGTCGCCGACACCGCTGGTGTGGTCGAGCAGGTGCAGGCGCTCGGGGACGACGCCGGGTACGTCACGGTGCGTCCGATCGGCGCGGTGTCGCAGGGGCTGCAGGGCACGCACCTGTCCGAGATCGGTGCGATGGCGACGAGCCGCGCGAGGGTCCGGGTCTTCTCGGACGACGGCTCGTGCGTCGCCGACCCGCTGCTCATGCGCCGGGCGCTCGAGTACATCAAGGGCTTCGGCGGCGTCCTCGCGCAGCACGCACAGGAGCCCCGGCTGACGATCGGCGCGCAGATGAACGAGGGCCGGCTGTCGTCGGAGCTCGGGCTCGCGGGCTGGCCGGCCGTCGCGGAGGAGGCGATCATCGCCCGCGACGTGCTGCTCGCCGACCACGTGGGCGCACGCCTGCACGTCTGCCACGTCTCCACCGCCGGCAGCGTCGAGGTGATCCGCTGGGCGAAGTCCCGCGGGATCGACGTCACGGCCGAGGTCACCCCGCACCACCTCGTCCTGACCGAGGACCTGATCGCCGGGGTCGACGGTGCGCCCGGGTACGACGCCCGGTACAAGGTCAACCCGCCGCTGCGCTCCCGCGAGGACGTCGACGCCCTGCGCGCCGCACTCGCCGACGGCACGATCGACATCGTCGCGACGGACCATGCGCCGCACACCGCCGAGGCGAAGTGCTGCGAGTGGCCGGCCGCCGCGAACGGCATGGTCGGACTCGAGTCCGCGCTGAGCGTAGTGCACGCCGCCGTGGTCGAGGACGGCCGGCTCGACTGGGCCGACGTCGCGCGGGTGCTCTCCGAGGCCCCCGCCCGGATCGGCCAGGTCGAGGGACACGGTCAGCGCATCGCCGAGGGCGCCCCGGCCGAGCTCACCCTGTACGACCCCGCGGCGGTGCGGGAGTTCTCGGTCGACGACCTCGCCGGACAGTCGCAGAACTCGCCGTACCTCGGCATGCGGCTGCCGGGTCGTGTCGTCGCGACGTTCCACCACGGGTACCCGACGCTCCTCGACGGCACGCTCGTCGACGCCGAGCGTGTGGCCGCGGCGGCTTCGGCGGCGGGCGCGGCGAAGGCGGCGACCGCGGGACCCCGGCGGTGACCCGGTGAGCGGCGACGCGTTGCGCTGGACGACCGGAGCGGTGATCCTGCTCCTGGTGGCCGCGCTGTTCGTCGCCATGGCGCGCACCTGGCGGACCCGCACCCGCGCGCAGACCGCGGCCGTGCCTCCCGTCCCGGTCCCGACCGGGCTTGGACCGGCGGCCGGGTCGTGGGACGGCTTCACCGTCGCGACGACCCGCGCCGACCAGCCGCTCGAGCGGATCACGGCGGGCGGACTCGGGTTCCGGGGCCGCGGCGGCGTGACCGTGCACGACACCGGGGTGGTCCTGCACCACGCCGGCGCCGAGGACCGCTGGATCGCCGCTGCCGACGTCCGCGGTGCGGACCGCGCCACCGCGGCCATCGACCGGGTGGTCGAACCCGGGGGACTGGTCCGTCTGCGATGGACGGCGACCGGCGCCGCAGCCGCGACGGACCTCGACACGTACTTCCGGTTCCCGGAGGGCGGCGCAGCAGCACTCGCCGCACTGCAGGGACTGACGACGACGCACGAACACCCGCACACCGCGGGCGAAGGGACGAACTGATGACACGCGAACGGGCCGTACTGGTCCTCGAGGACGGCACCCGCTACGACGGACGGGCCTACGGCGCCCGAGGCCGATCCCTGGGAGAGGTCGTCTTCGCCACCGGCATGACCGGCTACCAGGAGACGCTGACCGACCCGTCCTACGCCGGTCAGATCGTGGTGCAGACCGCGCCGCACATCGGCAACACCGGCGTCAACGACGAGGACCCCGAGTCCCGTCGCATCTGGGTCGCCGGCTACGTGGTCCGCGACCCCAGCCGCGTCGTGTCGAACCACCGCGCGAACGCGACCCTCGACGACCACCTGGTGCGCGACGGGATCGTCGGTATCTCCGGCATCGACACCCGTGCACTCACGCGCCGCATCCGCGACGCGGGCGCCATGAAGGGCGGCGTGTTCAGCGGAGCAGACGCCGAGCTGTCCGCCGACGAGCAGCTGCAGATCGTCCGTGACCAGGCCGGCATGGCCGGAGCGAGCTTCTCGTCGATCGTGTCGACCCCGGAGACCTACGTGGTCCCCGCGGTCGGCGAGCAGATCGGCCGGCTCGCCGTGCTCGACCTCGGCGTCAAGGCGTCGACCACCCGGTACCTCGCCGAGCGCGGGTTCGAGGTGCACGTCGTGCCGCAGGACATCACGGCCTCCGCGCTGCAGGAGCTCGACCCCGATGCGCTCTTCTACTCGAACGGCCCCGGTGACCCCGCCGCGAGCGACGCACAGGTCGAACTGCTGCAGGCGTCCCTGAAGACCGGCCGCCCGTTCTTCGGCATCTGCTTCGGCAACCAGCTCCTCGGCCGCGCGCTCGGCTTCGGCACGTACAAGCTGCCGTTCGGCCACCGCGGCATCAACCAGCCCGTGCTCGACACCGCCACCGGCAAGGTCGAGATCACGAGCCAGAACCACGGCTTCGCGGTCGACGCGCCCCTGGGCGAGGTCCTCGAGTCGCCCGCCGGGTTCGGCCGGGTCGAGGTCTCGCACTACTCCCTGAACGACCAGGTCGTCGAGGGCCTCCGCGCGCTCGACGTGCCCGCGTTCAGTGTGCAGTACCACCCCGAGGCGGCGGCCGGTCCGCACGACTCCATGTACCTGTTCGACCGGTTCGCGGACCTGGTCCGTGCGCGACGCGAGGGGAAGCCGCTCGACCCGGCGACCGCCACCGCCACGACCCCCGCAGCCGACCCGACGACCGACGCGGGCGCGTCGGCCGCGCAGAACGAAAGCAGCAACTGATGCCGAAGCGCGCAGACATCAACTCCGTCCTCGTCATCGGCTCCGGTCCGATCGTCATCGGTCAGGCCGCCGAGTTCGACTACTCCGGCACCCAGGCGTGC
>CAJYIG010000242.1 GCA_913774725.1 uncultured Curtobacterium sp.
TCCGGGTGGTGGGCGCCGTCCTCGCCGGCGAGGCTGCGGTGCTCGTCGCGCTCGAACTCGCGGCTGTGAACGCGCTGACGGGCGCAGCAACGCTCGCCGCACTCGGGGCGGGAGCAGACGACCCGCCGCTGGTCATCCGCGCACCCGGGGTCTTCTCCGTCACCGCCACCGATCTCGCCGACCCCACGGCAGGCTTGGTGTTGGCTCCGGAGGGTCTCGGCTGGCACCTGTCAGCCCTGGCGATCGCTGCCGCCCTCGTCCTGTGGCGCGCGGCGATCGATCGTCACGAGCGGGACGCGGCGCGCAGCAGCTGACCCAGCCCCGCGGCGCAGGTCGAACGAGTCGCCGCCGTTCCGGGGCGACGCCGCCGCATCCGCGAGACGCCGCCCCGTCCGCGAGACACCGCCGCATCCGGCTGCGTCTCGCGGGGACGGGGGCGTGCCGCGCTGACGCCGGCGTCTCGCGCCGACAGCGCCCGGACCGGGTCAGGCGGCCGCGCCGCTGATGTTCACGAGCCAGGTGACGCCGAAGCGGTCCGTCAGCATCCCGAAGGTGTCGCCCCAGGGCGCCTTCGTCAGCGGCTCGATCACCGTCGCCCCGTCGGCCAGTCCCTCCCAGTACCCGGTGAGCAGGTCCTCGTCGTCGCCGCTGAGCGACACCGACACGTTGCTCTCGGTCGGAGTCGGCATGCTCGCCGGCGAGTCCGACGCCATCAGCAGCAGGCCCCCGGGGGTCTCGATCTGACCGTGCATGATCTTCTCGGCGTCCGCCGGGTCCTGGACCATGCCGCCCTCGGCGAAGGTCATCGTCCTCAGCTCGCCGCCGAGGACCCCGTGCCAGAAGTCGAGCGCCTGGCGCGCCTGGTCGCGGAAGCCGATGTAGGGGTTGAGGTGGACGGACACGGTCGCTCCTTCGGGTCGCGCGGACCCCGGCGTCCGCGTCGGCACGATGATGGCAGACCGCCGGGGCCGGGCGGAAGGCCTCGATCGCGCAGGCTCAGCAGGCCGGGCCGCGCGCGCAACAGGCCGGGCCGCGCGCTCGGCAGGCCGGGCCGCGCGCAAACCGGACGACCGGCCGGTCCGCGTCCGGAAGACGACCGGACCCGCCCGGCGCTCCCGAGCGCGTGCAGTGTGGGCGGGGTCGTCCGACCGGGCGGCGGCTCGAGCTCGCAGATCGAGCGTGGACGGCCGACGAGGACGACGGAGAGGTGCGACGGGTGCGACCGAGACTCTCCGACCTGCACGACGAACCCCGGGAGTGGCACCAGCGCGGGCTGCGCCACCCGGACGAGATCGCCTCGCTCGTGCACACGCGCCTGCTCGAGAACATCCCGGCCGATCCCGCCTACCGCGACTTCTTCACGGCCGAGTGACCGTCGTGCCGAGCACCGCTCAGAGGTCCCGGAGCATCCGTCCGGAGACGGCGTCGTTCCAGGACGTGGTCGCACCGACCTCGACCGCGGTGTGCAGACCCGCGTGCCCGTCCTCCAGGCCGCACCGCCATCGGTCGAAGACGCTCATGCAGAGGTCCCGCGCGGGACGGTCCGGGCCGACGACCGGCGACTGCGGCGCCGGGTCGGTGGGCACCTCCGGCACCGTCGCGGGGTCGGTCTCGGGCAGGGGCGTCGCTGTGGTGTCGTCGTGCATCTCACCAGTGGGACGACGCCAGGGGCCGATGTGTCACGAAGTGACCGACCGGTCCGCGCTCGGGCGCGGCGTGCGCGGGCGGTGCATGCTCGGAGGGGACCGGTCGAGCGACCGGCCCGGGTCGGACGGAAGGCGGGGATGAGCGACGGGACCTCGCTGCAGCGCGCGTCCGACGCGACGCTCGTCGCCCGCGCGGCCGACGGGGACGTCCTGGCGTTCGAGGTGCTCGCCCGACGGCACGGACCGCTGATGCGGGTCTACGCGGAGCAGGTCCTCGGCTCGAACGTCGAGTCGGACGACGTCGTGCAGGAGGCCTTCCTGACCGGTTGGCGGAAGCTCGCCGACCTCGAGGACGCCGAGCGCTTCCGACCCTGGATGATGCAGATCGTCACGCGTCGGGCCCTCGACCGGCTCCGGCGACGACGACACCACGACGACCTGGACGACCACGACGGGGCGGCCGATCCGTCGCAGGCGCCGGAGCGTACCGTCGAGACACGGATGCAGCTCGACGCGATGTGGGCTGCGCTGGACCGGATGCCGGTCGACCAGCGGCGGTGCTGGCTCCTCCGCGAGACCGCCGGCTACAGCTACCAGCAGATCGCCGAGGAACTCGAGCTCCCGACGTCGACCGTGCGGGGTCTGCTCGCCCGGGCACGACGGTTCCTCTCCGCGGAGATGGAGGGATGGCGATGACGACCGACGACCTCCCCCTGCCCGAGGACGACCTCGACGGCCACACCATCGAGGAGCTCGCGGACTACCTCGACCGTGGCCGGACGCCCGTCGACCCGACCATCGAGGGCTCGGCGGCGTGCCGTCTCGCGATGACGAACATGCAGCGCCTCCGCGAGCTGTCCCTCGGCGCCCTCGGACAGCGTGCCGACGCCGAGCCCGACCGGGAGACCGCCTGGGTCGACCGACTGCTCGAGGCGATCCGCGCCGAGGTCCGGCCCGGCCGCGACGTCCCGGTCGCCCACCCCGACCCACGGCTCCGGCTGGCGGTGACCGAGGCGGCCGTCCGCGGGCTCGTCCGTCGCGCCGGCGACACCATGGGCGGCGTCGTCATGGGTCGGTGCGTGCTCCGCGGCGACGTGGAGCAGCCAGGGGCGACGGTCAGCATCGACGTCACCGCGGGCCTCGTCTACGGCGGATCGGCGCTCGACACCGCCGAGCGGCTCCGCCGGACCGTCGCCGAGGCCGTCGAGCGGCACACCGAGCTGCGCGTCGCGGCCGTCGACGTCCACTTCGACGACGTCTACCTGCCCTGAGCACGAGCCGCCGATCACCGCCCACCGCCCACCGCCGACC
>CAJYIG010000243.1 GCA_913774725.1 uncultured Curtobacterium sp.
CGGACGGGAGGCCCGTGGCGACGCCGCCACGGGCCTCCCGTCCGTCCACAGGTCACGTCGGCGGTCCGTGGGCCGGTCCCGATCGCCGCTAGGCTTCCGGTCATGCCGCAGACCGGAACCGCGACACGCACGACCACGCCGGTCTGGGCCGTCAAGCTCGCCGTCATCACCGCGCTCGTCGGCATCGCCGGCGGAGTCGCGGGCATCGCGGTGTGGCTCGCCCTGCAGGCCATCCAGTTCGTCGCCTTCGGGTACCCGTTCGGCGGGCACCGCGAGGCCGCGGACGCGCCGTCCGGGCTCAACCGCTTCCTCGCGCTCGCCGCGGCCGGTGTCCTGACCGGTGTCGCGTGGTGGGCGCTCCGACGGTGGGCGAAGCCCGTCGTGTCGGTGACCGGCGCCGTCGACGGCAAGCGGATGCCGGCGTTCGCCACGGTCGCGAACGCCGCGGTGCAGATCCTCGCGGTCGGCCTCGGCGCGTCCATCGGCAAGGAGGTCGCGCCGCGCGAGATCGGCGCCTGGCTGTCCCAGCTCGTCACCGCGCGTGCCGGCCTGACCGGTCGTGAGACGCGGATCCTGGTGGCATGCGGAGCGGCTGCCGGCCTGGCGGCGGTGTACGACGTCCCGCTCGGCGGCGCGCTCTTCGCGGTCGAGGTGCTGCTCGGCGAGCTGACGTTCGCCACCGCGCTGCCGGCCTTCGCCACGAGCGCGATCGCCGCGTTCACCGCCCGGCTCGTGATCCCGGACGAGGTGCTCTACCACGTGCCCGCGATGCACCTGTCGCCCTCGCTGCTGGTGTGGGCGATCATCGTCGGGCCGGTGCTCGGGTTCGCCGGGGTCGGCTTCGTCAAGCTCACGAACCGGTTGCAGGGGATGGCACCGAAGGGGTGGCACCTGCTCGTCGTGCTGCCGGTCGTGTTCGCCATGGTCGGGCTCATCGCGGTGCCGTTCCCGGAGATCCTCGGCAACGGCCGCGCCCTCGGACTCGTCGCGATGAACGCCACGACCGAGGCGCCGACGTTCGCGGGTCTGTCGCCGATCGTGTTCCTGCTGCTGCTCGGCATCATCCGCACCATCACCACCTCGGCGACGATCGGGGCCGGTGCGGTCGGCGGCACGCTGACGCCCTCGATCGCCATCGGCTCCGCGGTCGGCGGTGCCCTCGGCGGCCTGTGGGTGCTGCTCTGGCCCGCCGACGGGTCGAGCCTCGCCGCCTTCGCGTTCGTCGGCGCCGCGGCCTTCCTCGCGACCACGATGCGCGCGCCGTTCACCGCGCTCGTGCTCGTCGTCGAGTTCACGCAGGAGGGCACCGACATCCTCATCCCGTCGCTGCTGGCGATCACCGGCTCGGTCGCGGTGTCCTACGTGCTCGCGCGGCGGCGCAGCGCCCAGATGGTCTGAGGCGCAGCGCCCGGACGGTCTTCGCCCCGCTCGTGCGGCGCGGACACGAGCGGTGCGCGCGCCTACCATCGGCGGCAGGTCGGGGCGACGGGCCCCGCACGAGGTGAGGAGCCGTCCATGGCGGGGTTCGACGACATCACGAAGAAGGCGCAGGAGTTCCTGAAGGACGGCAAGGTCCAGGACGCCCTGAAGAGCGAGAAGGCCGAGGACGTCAGCGACAAGGTCCTCGGTGGGGTGGCCGACGCGGTGAAGAAGGCCACCGGCGGCAAGTACGACGACAAGATCGACGGTGCCCGCGACGCGGCCGACAAGCGGATCGGCAACGAGTAGCGGCTGGTCCGCCCCGGCTCGGTCCGCCGGACCGACGGCACTGCGGCGGCTTGTCCGCTGCAGGCGATTGGACGCGCGGGGCGGGACGGACCACGATTGACCGCGTGACCGTGCTCGCCCCGAACCAGCCGCTGACCGAGTCCGAGGTCGCCGCGATCAAGCGGGACTTCCCGATCCTCCAGCAGGAGGTGAACGGGCAGCCGCTCGCGTACCTCGACTCCGGAGCCACGGCCGAGCGACCGCGCCAGGTGCTCGACGCCGAGCGGCGCTTCCTCGAGCACGACAACGCCGCCGTCCACCGTGGCGCGCACACCCTGGCAGCGCTGAGCACCGACGCCTACGAGGACGCTCGCGCGACGGTCGCCGGGTTCATCGGCGCCGCGTCGCCGTCCGAGGTCGTCTGGACCGCGAACGCCACCGACGCACTGAACCTCGTCGCGTACGGCATCGCCAACGCCAGCCGCGGACGCGGGGGAGCGGCGGCCGAGCGCTTCCGCATCGGCCCCGGCGACGAGGTCCTGGTGACCGAGGCCGAGCACCACGCCGACCTGGTGCCGTGGCAGGAGCTCGCCGCGCTCACCGGTGCAACGCTCCGCTGGGTGCCGGTCGCCGACGACGGCACCTGGACCGCGGACGACGCCGTCTCCCGGATCACCGAGCGGACGAAGGTCGTCGCCTTCGCACACGTCTCGAACGTCACGGGCATGATCGCGCCCGTCGCCGCCGTGGTCGCGGCCGCCCGAGCGCACGGCGCCCTCGTCGTCCTCGACGCCTGCCAGTCCGCGCCGCACCGACCCCTCGACGTGCAGGAGCTCGGCGTCGACTTCGCCGCGTTCTCCGGGCACAAGATGCTCGGGCCGAACGGCATCGGCGTCCTCTGGGGTCGTGCCGAGCTCCTCGACGCCCTGCCGCCGTTCCGCACCGGCGGGTCGATGATCACCACCGTGACGATGGAGGCGTCGGAGTACATGCCGGCGCCCGAGCGCTTCGAGGCCGGCACGCAGCCGGTGTCCCAGGCCGTCGCGCTCGCCGAGGCGGTCCGCTACCTGCAGCGCATCGGCATGGAACGGGTGCGCGCCCACGAGGAGCACCTCGCACAGCGCATGCTCGACGGCCTCGCGGCGGTCCCGGGCATCCGGGTCGTCGGCCCGCCCGCCGGGGTGCCGCGCTCCGGACTCGTGTCCTTCGACGTCGACGGGGTGCACGCCCACGACGTCTCGCAATTCCTCGACGCGCAGGGCATCGCGGTCCGGTCCGGGCATCACTGTGCGCAGCCGCTGCACCGTCGGCTCGGGCTGGTCGCCACGAGCCGCGCGAGCACCTACGTGTACACGACCGAGCAGGACGTCGACCGCTTCCTGACGGCCGTCGGCGAGGTCCGCGGCTACTTCGGAGCGGCCTCGTGAACGGCCTCGACTCGCTCTACCAGCAGGTCATCCTCGACCACGCCAAGGCCCGGCACGGCGACCTCGTGCTCGACGACGCCGATGCGTCGCACTTCGAGCGGAACCCGACCTGCGGCGACGAGATCACCGTCAGCGTCCGCATCGAGCCCGGCACGGATCGCATCGCGGCGATCGGGTGGCAGGGGGACGGGTGCTCGATCTCGATGGCGTCCGCCTCCGTCCTCGCCGACATGGCTCCCGGGCGGACCGTCCCCGAGCTGCTCGAGCTCACCGAGGCGTTCCGGGCGATGATGCGCTCGCGCGGGGCGGGGGAGCCCGACGAGGACGTGCTCGAGGACCTCGTGGCGTTCCACGGCGTCTCGAAGTTCGTGATGCGCGTGAAGTGCGGGATGCTCGCGTGGGTCGCCGCCGAGGCCGCCGTGCGCGAGGCGACCGCCGCCTGATCGTCGGGACCGGCAGCCGCCGGCAGCGTCACGCAACGTCACCGTCCGTGACGGACGGTGCTGCGCGACGTAGCTTCTCGACGTGAC
>CAJYIG010000244.1 GCA_913774725.1 uncultured Curtobacterium sp.
CGAACGCGCAGTCCACCGCGGCGTGGGGCGACCCGGCCGCGGCGCTCTACCACTGCGGTGTCGCGGTGCCCACGGTGTCCGACCTGCCGTGCTTCAGCCAGGGCGGTGTCGACTGGATCCGCGACGACCGCGGCGCCCAGGTCGTCTACACGACGTTCGGCCGGTCCCCCGCGGTGCAGGTCGTCATCGACTCGAAGAGGACGACGAACCAGGTCGTGCAGGACCTGTCGGACGTCGTGTCGATCCTGCCGAAGGACGGGCACCGCTGCCTCGACCCCTCGGACGTGCAGGGCTGACGGCCACGCCCGTGACGCCGGCCGGTGCGAGCCTCAGCGGACGGCGACGCGTCCCAGCTCGATGAGCTCCGTGACGAGCTCGCCGTAGGAGACCCCGGACGCCGCCCAGCAGCGTGGGTACATCGACAGCGGGGTGAACCCCGGCATGGTGTTGACCTCGTTCACGACGAAGCCGTCGTCGGTCAGGAAGCAGTCGACACGCGCCAGACCGGCGCCGCCGATCGCCTCGAAGGCACGGGCGCCGATCGAGCGGATGGCGGCGGTCTCGTCGTCGGTCAGGGGTGCGGGGCAGAGGAGCGCCTCGTCACCGCCGAGGTACTTCGAGGCGAAGTCGTAGAAGCCGTCCTCGGCGACGACGATCTCGCCGGGCAGGCTCGTGCGCGGGACGCCGTCGCGGCCCTCGAGGACCGCCACCTCGACCTCGCGGCCGACCACGCGCGGCTCGACGATCACCTTCGCGTCGTGCTCGAAGGCCAGGTCCATCGCGGCGGCGAGCTGCGTCGGGTCGTCGACCCGCGAGACGCCCATGCTCGACCCGGCGCGGGCGGGCTTCACGAAGAGCGGCCAGCCGTGCACCGCGACGGACTCGGCGACGGCGTCGGGGTCGGCGGTCCACTGCCGACGCAGGACGGTCGTCCAGGGTGCGACCCGCAGTCCGGCGTGCTCGAGCACCGCCTTCGCGGTGTGCTTGTCCATCGCCAGCGCGCTCGCCAGGACACCGTCGCCCACGTAGGGCAGCCCGGCGACCTCGAGGAGCCCCTGCACCGTGCCGTCCTCGCCGAACGGGCCGTGCAGGATCGGGAACACCACGTCGACCGCGATCGTCGTGACCGAGCCGTCGGGGTGCGAGACGACGAGCTCGTTCGTCGCGGGCGACGTCGGGAGCGCCACGCGGGTGCCGTTGTCCGGCACGACGGGCAGCGCACCGTCACGGAGCGCCCACTGCGCGGGGTCGTCGGACTGCAGGGTGAACGCACCCTCCTTCGTGATGCCGATCGGCACCACCGCGTACGCCGACCGGTCGACGACGTCCATGATGCCGCCGGCCGTCACGCAGCTGATCTCGTGCTCGCTGGACCGGCCGCCGAACAGCACGGCGACGGTCGTGGGGGCAGGAGCGATCGTGGGCATGGGAGTCCCCTCGGAGGTCGGGAGCGGACCGGTCACTCGCCCTGGGGCTCGTCGGTCTCGGTGAGGTGCGGCGCGATGTTGCGCGGGTCGAGCCTACCGGCGAGGACCTCGGCCACCTGCCCGACGATGGGCATGTCGACGCCGTTCGCCGCCGCCAGTTCGAGGATCGGCGCGACAGACGCCAGGCCCTCCGCGGTCTGGTCCATCTGCCGAACGACCTCGTCGAAGCGGTAGCCCTGGCCGAGCAGCCGGCCCGCGGTGTTGTTCCGCGACAGCGGCGACTGGCAGGTCGCGATCAGGTCGCCGAGTCCCGCGAGCCCGGACAGCGTCGACGGCTGCGCGCCGAGCGACACCGCGAAGTCGGTCATCTCGGCGAGGCCGCGGGTGATGATCGACGCCTTGGTGTTCTCGCCGTAGCCGACACCGTCGACGATGCCGATCGCCACCGCGATGAGGTTCTTCAGCACGCCGCCGAACTCCGTGCCGATGACGTCGGTGTTCGTGAACGAGCGGAAGTACGGGTTCGTGGCGACCGCGGCCACGGCGGTCGCGGTGTCGAGCGACGTCGACGACACGACCGCGGCCGTCGGCTGCCGACGCGCGATCTCGAGGGCGAGGTTCGGCCCGCTCGCCACCGCGATCCGGTCGCGGTCGATGCCGAGTCCCTCGTGCAGGACCTCGCTCATCCGCAGGCCGGTCGCCTTCTCGACGCCCTTCATCAGGCTGACGACGGGGACGCCCTCGGGCAGCAACGGCGCGATCGCGGACAGGTTCGAGCGGAGCGACTGCGACGGCACCGACACGTACACCTGCTCGGCACCGTCGAGCACCGCGGACAACGAGGTCGACGCGGTGAGCGTCCGCGGCAGGTTGATGCCGGGCAGGTAGTCGGAGTTGCGCTTCGTCTCGGTGATCTCGCGCGCGACCTCGGGCCGACGGGCCCACACCACCGTGTCAGCGCCGCCCTCGGCGAGCACCTTCGCGAACGTGGTCCCCCAGCTGCCGGCACCGATCACGGCCACGCGCGGCTTGTCCGTCGTCTGCATCACCACGCGGATGGCGGCCGTGTCGACCGCGCCCGGGGCGGCGACGACGGGGTCCGGGTGGTCCTCGTGCGGGCGGAGGCCCGTGCCGTGGTCACTCAAACTTGCCGGTCTCCTTCTGGTTGTTCGCGGACGGGTCCCAGCGGGTGGCGGGAGCCGTCTCGCCGCGCAGTTCCTCGAGCAGCTCGGTGATGCGCTGCATGACGATCGCGGTGGCCTCGAGCAGCATCTGCTGGTCGATCGGTCGGCCGCGGTACGCCGACAGGTCGACCTCGTCGCCGACGATCACGTCGACGCGGGTCGGCGGGAACAGCTTCAGCTTCTTGCCGTAGCGCGCCATGATCCCCTGCGTCCCCCAGTGGGCCATCGGGATGAGCGGGACGTCGTTCTCGAGGGCGATCCGGACGGCTCCGGTCTTGCCGCGCATCGGCCACAGGTCCGGGTCGCGCGTGAGCGTGCCCTCGGGGTAGACGATGATCGCGCCACCCTGCTCGATGACGGATTTGCCGCCGCCGAGCGGGTCGCTCAGCCGGGTCCGGCCGGAGCGCTCGACCGGGATCTGTCCCATGCCCGCCATGAGCTTGCCGAAGACGGGCACCGTGAACAGCGACGCCTTCGCGAGGAACCGCGGCACCCGGCGGGACAACCAGACAGCCGTCCCCACCACGAGCGGGTCGATGTTCGTGAAGTGGTTCGGCGCCAGGACGAACGCGCCGCCCTCCGGCAGACGCTTCGGCCCGTGCCAGTGGTACCGCGCGGAGAAACGGAAGACCGGGATCACGACGGACGCGGTGATGCGGAACGCGGTGTTCAGCTCACCGCGGCGCCACCGGCGCCCGGGCGTGGGCAGACCCGTGGTGACCTGCGAGGCGGGGTCGCGCCGCGCCTCCAGGCCGTCACCTGCAG
>CAJYIG010000245.1 GCA_913774725.1 uncultured Curtobacterium sp.
CGCGACCGGTGCGGTGGTCGCGACCCGACGGGTGGTCGCGCCGGTGCGGGGACGGTGACCCCGCACCGGGCGTGCTGTGTCAGACGAGCGCGGGACGGGCCTCCCGGTCGGTCACCGCGGTCGCACCGGACGCGTCCGCCGGACGGAGGGACTCGGGGAGCAGCGCCGCGTGCGCGTGGAGGAGCTCGTCGGTCATCTCGGCGATCCGGTCGAGGGTGAGGTGGGCGGCGGTCAGTGGGTCGAGCGCGACCGCGTGGTGCACGTGCGCCACGTCACCGGTCAGGGCCGCGCGCACGGCGAGCGTCTGCACGTTGGTGTTCGTGCGGTTGAGCGCGGCGAGCTGGGGCGGGAGCTCGCCGAACGACGTCGGCTGCACGCCCTTGCCGTCGACCAGGCACGCGACCTCCACGCAGGCGTCGGACGGCAGGTTCTGGATGACGCCCGTGCTGTTCGGGACGTTGCCGTACACGACCGCGGGGATGCCGGTGACGATCGCGTTCACGATGCTCGCGCCGTACTCGACGCTCGGGGACAGGTCGGCCTTGAGCTTCTCGAGCTGCGCGTCGACGTCGCCCTGTTCGTCGTGCGCGAGGCAGATCTCGTAGTAGTCCCAGCGTTCCGGGATGTACTCGCGCACGGTCTCGGGGTCCTTGCGGAAGTACGGGACGTACTCGCTCGCGTGGTGGCTCGACTCGGTCTCGAAGTACCCGAACGACCGCATGAGCTCGGTGCGGACCTGCTCGTTCCCGCCCTCGTAGTTGCTCGCGGCGACGGCGGCCTCGCTGTGGTCCCCGTCGTCGTCGTGCAGGTCGGACGCCGCGACGCCCCGTCGGTGCTTCGCGGACATGACCTCGCGGAGGCGCGGGTACAGGTCCTCGCCGCCCCGGCGCCGGAACTCGAGGATCCAGGCCTGGTGGTTGATCCCGGCGCTGACGAACTCGACCTCGTCGTAGGGCACGCCGAGCGTCCGGGCGAGCATCCGTGTGGTGCCCTGCACGCTGTGGCAGAGCCCGACGGTCCGGAGCCCCTTCGCGTTGAGGAACGCCGTCGCCATCGCCATCGGGTTCGCGTAGTTGATGAACTGGGCGTCCGGGCAGAGCTCGAGGGCGTCACGGGCGATGTCCTCGTAGGCGCGGACCGAGCGGAGGAACCGGAAGACCCCGCCGGGGCCGACGGTGTCACCGACCGCCTGGTCGATGCCGTACCGCCGCGGGATCTCGACGTCCCACCGGTACGACTCCACGCCGCCGACCTGGAACGTGATGATGACGACGTCGGCGCCGTCGAGGGCTTCTCGACGGTCGGTGGACTCGAGGACCTCGACGCCGAGGCCGTGGTGGGCGACGAGTTCGCGTGCGGCCGTCGCGGTGCGGGCGACCCTGCCCGCGTCGAGGTCCATGAGGTGCAGCGTCGCGTCCTGCAGGGCTGGGAAGCTGACGAGGTCGCCGATGAGCCGGAAGGGGAAGACGAAGCCGCCGGCGCCGATGATGGTGATCTTGGTCATGCCGTCACGCTAGGAAGCGGCGCTCCCCCGGGTCCTCCGGCTCCGGACGCCAGGGTTCCAAGATCCTCGGACGGGCCGAGTCGGAGGGGTGCGCCGGGGGTCGCCGGGGTGCGCCGGGGTGCGCCGGGGTGCGCCGGGGGTGAGCCGGAGTGCGCCGGGCGTGCGCCGGCCCTGCCGGCCGGACGAGGTGCTGCCGTAGGCTCGCGGTGTGCTCGACGTGGAGACGATGGAAGCGGCGTACTGGAGCCACCGCGGCCCGGCGCCCCTCATGGCGTCGTCGCACCGCCACGACGACCTCGAGATCAACCTCGTGCTCGAGGGGCGGCTCGACTACCGGTTCGGCGGCGCACCGGTGAGCGTCCACGCGGGCGAGATCGCACTGTTCTGGGGGTGGACGCCGCACCAGCTCGTCGGGGACGGCACCGGGACCGGGCAGTTCCGCTGGGTCCACATCCCCCTCGGCGAGGTCCTGGCCTGGGGCCTGCCCGACCACGACCTCGGCGCGATGCTCCTCAACCGACCCGTCGTCGTGCCCACGGCCGCCGCCGGACGGGACGTCGAGTCGATGCTGTCGTCGTGGCAGCGGGACTTCGCGGACGACGGTGCGGAGGTCATCGCCAACCTCGAGGCCCAGGCGCTGGTCCGACGGCTCCTGCGCCACCACCGCGACACCCTCGTCCTGCGTGCCGACGACGGACACGGGACCGCTGACGGGATGCACCGCGTGATCGACATGGTGCGCTTCGTCGTCGACCGCTTCCGGGACCCCATCGAGGTCGCCGACGTCGCCGCCGCGGCACACCTGCACCCGCACTACGCGATGACGGTGTTCCGGCAGGACGTCGGCGCCACCATCGTGGAGTACCTGACGCGGTGCCGTGTCGCCGAGTCGCAGCGGCTGCTCGCCACCACGTCGCTGACCATCGGGGAGATCGCGCACGCGGCGGGGTTCGGGTCGCAGTCGAGCTTCTACGCGCACTTCACACGGGCGTGCGGGACGGCCCCGGGGACGTACCGGGCACAGCTGCGCGAGGGCCGGACGCGGTAGGTCGT
>CAJYIG010000246.1 GCA_913774725.1 uncultured Curtobacterium sp.
TCTCGCCCGGGTCGCCCTGACGGCCGGAACGACCGCGGAGCTGGTTGTCAATGCGGCGGGACTCGTGGCGCTCCGTGCCGAGGACGTAGAGCCCGCCGGCCTCACGGACCTTGTCGCCCTCTTCCTCGACGGTCTTCTTGACCGCGGCGAAGACGTCGTCCCACGCGGCCTCGTACTCCTCCGGGGTCTCCGTCGGGGACAGGCCCTTGTCGTGCATCTCCTGCACGGCGAGGAACTCGGAGTTCCCGCCGAGCATGATGTCGGTTCCGCGGCCGGCCATGTTCGTGGCGACCGTCACCGCGCCGAGTCGACCGGCCTGCGCGACGATCGCGGCCTCACGCGCATGGTTCTTCGCGTTGAGGACCTCGTGCTTGACGCCCTTCTTCGCGAGGAGCTTCGACAGGTACTCGGACTTCTCGACGCTCGTGGTGCCGACGAGGACGGGCTGGCCCTTCTCGTGGCGCTCGGCGATGTCGACCGCGACCTGCTCGAACTTCGCCTTCTCGTTCTTGTAGACGAGGTCGGTCTGGTCGATGCGCTGCATCGGCTTGTTCGTCGGGATCGGGACGACGCCGAGCTTGTAGGTCGACATGAACTCGGCCGCCTCGGTCTCAGCGGTACCGGTCATGCCGGAGAGCTTCTGGTACAGGCGGAAGTAGTTCTGCAGCGTGACGGTCGCGAGCGTCTGGTTCTCGGCCTTGACCTCGACGCCCTCCTTCGCCTCGATCGCCTGGTGGATGCCCTCGTTGTAGCGACGGCCCATCAGGATGCGGCCGGTGTGCTCGTCGACGATGAGCACCTCGCCGTTCATCACGACGTAGTCCTTGTCCTTCTTGAACAGGGCGACGGCCTTGATCGAGTTGTTCAGGAAGGAGATCAGCGGGGTGTTCGCCGACTCGTACAGGTTGTCGATGCCGAGGTAGTCCTCGACCTTCTCGATGCCGGGCTCGAGGACGCCCACGGTGCGCTTCTTCTCGTCGACCTCGTAGTCCTCGCCCGGGATCAGGCGGGTGGCGATCGACGCGAACTCGGTGAACCAGCGGTTCGCCTCGCCCGAGGACGGACCGGAGATGATGAGTGGCGTGCGGGCCTCGTCGATGAGGATCGAGTCGACCTCGTCCACGATCGCGAAGAAGTGACCGCGCTGCACCATGTCGGAGGCCTGCCACGCCATGTTGTCGCGCAGGTAGTCGAAGCCGAACTCGTTGTTCGTGCCGTACGTGATGTCTGCCGCGTACTGCTCGCGGCGCTCGGCCGGCGACTGGTTCGCGATGATGCAGCCGGTGGTCATGCCGAGCGCACGGAAGACGCGGCCCATGATCTCGGACTGGTACGACGCGAGGAAGTCGTTCACGGTGATGACGTGCACGCCACGCGACGGGATCGCGTTGAGGTACGCGGCGGTCGTCGCGACGAGGGTCTTGCCCTCACCGGTCTTCATCTCGGCGATGTTGCCGAGGTGCAGGGCCGCGCCGCCCATCAGCTGCACGTCGAAGTGCCGCATGCCGAGGGTGCGCTTGGCTGCCTCGCGGACCGCGGCGAACGCCTCCGGCAGGAGGTCGTCGAGGGACTCCCCGTTGGCGTAGCGCTCACGGAGTTCCTTCGTCTCGTCCTGGAGCTCCTCGTCCGTGAGGCTCGCGAAGTCGTCCTCGAGGTCGTTGATGGCCGAGGCGTACGCCTTCAGCCGTCGGAGGGTGCGTCCTTCGCCGATGCGGAGGACCTTCTCCAGCACGTTTGCCACGTGAGCTCCTTACGGGGTCGTCGCGCGCGACCTGCGCGATCCGAACAGCCAGTCATGCTAGCAACCCGGCGGAGCCGTGCGCTGGGAGGCCGACGGGCGTACGCGGTCCACCGGACCGCGCACGCCCGCACCAGGCCACCGGGCAGGTCACGCCACTGCGGCCGTGCGACTGCGCTCGTCGTCGGCGCCTGCTCCGTCGGTGACGGCGGCTGCTGCTCCGGCGTCGCTGCCGTCCGCACCGCCCTCGTCGATGCCGATCACGCCGTAGTCCCAGCCCTTGCGGCGGTAGACGACGCTCGGACGCTTCGTCTCGGCGTCGACGAACAGGTAGAAGTCGTGACCGACGAGCTCCATGCGGTAGAGCGCGTCGTCGACGGTCATCGGCGCCTCGGCGAAGACCTTGTGCCGGATGACCACGGGCGAGTACACCTCGGTGTCGTCGTCGTGCGCCTCCTCGACCACGGGGACCGCTCCGGTCGCGACGGTCTCGATGAGCCGTCCGTCGGCCGGCGTCACGCCCATGTGCTCGAACCCGGTGCCGGCGGCCTCGGCGACCGACGTCGGGCGGTGGCGTCCGCGGTGCACCTTGCGGCGGTCGCGGGCCCGGCGCAGCCGCTCGGTGATGCGGGCGAAGGCGAGGTCGAACGCCGCGTACTTGTCCGACGCCGCGGACTCGGCACGCACCAGGGGTCCGGGGCCGATCAGGGTGAGCTCGACGCGGTCCTCGCCCTGGGCGCCGCCGGACTTCTCGTTGTGGCGGCTGAGGCGCACCTCGAAGGCGAGGGCGCGGTCGGCGAGCACGTCGATCTTCTCGGACTTCTGTTCGACGTAGGTGCGGAATCGATCGGTGACCCCGACGTTCCGGCCCGTGATCGTCACGTCCATGTGGCGGCTCCCATCCGTACTTCGGCGCGTCGCCTCCATCCGGCGATCCCGAACGCCTTGCCGCGAGGCTAGACCCCCGGCCGGGCTGCCGTCACGGCCGACCGGCGGGTCGCACCGGACACCCACCGGACGCTCAGGCGTCATCGCCCGTCCACCCCGCGTCCACAGGACCTTGGCGTCGAGCCGGTCGCGGGTGTCACTCCTCGACCTCGGCGAGCGCCACGCACCGCACCACGCGTCCCCCGGCCGCCCGGACGGCCCGCACGGCCTCGGCCATCGTGACGCCGGTCGTCACGACGTCGTCGACCACCACCACGTCACGGCCCGTGACGTGTGCGGCGCGGAGGGTGCCCACCGTGGCCTCGACCCGTTCGAGCGCGGTCCGTTCCTTCTGCCCGTGGGCACGGCGACCGGTCGGCCCGGGGAGTCCGGTCGCCGGTGTCGGCGGGCGGACCCGCCGGAGCGCACCGCGGGGTGCACGGCAGGACCGCCGTCGTGCCCGGACTGCCGGGCCGGCCCCCTGTGCCCGGCGCAGCAGCAGGACGACCGGGTCGAACCCGCGACGCCGGGCACCGGTCCGCGACGGGGGGACCCGGACGAGCAGCGCGCCCGGTACGTCGGCCAGGGCACGGTCGACGAGCGCGCCGAACCGGGGCGCGAGCACGGGCACGAGGTCGGTCCGGCCCCGCAGCTTCAGCTCGAGGACGAGTGCCCGGACCGTGTCGCGGTAGGCGAAGGCCGCGTCGAGCCGGACCCCGGCGACCAGCCGTCGCCGCTGGGGCTCCGCGGCGAGGGCCGCACGACAGTGCGGACACACCGCGCGGTCCGGGGCGCCGCACCCGACGCAGGTGACCGGGAGCACGAGGCCGAGCAGGGCGAGGAGGGCGTCCGCCCACCCGTGCGGCGGAGCACCGGGACGTGGGGAGCGGAGGTTCGTCGGGGACATGCGTCCATCATCGGGATCGTCCGACGTCCGGGGTGGGCCGACCTGGCGGACGGTGGAGGAGCCTCCAGGCCGGGCCGCCTGTGCAGGGACGTGCGGTCAGCGCTGCGTGCCGAGCACGTCCGCGGTGACCCCCGTGGTGTCCCAACGGCCGCCGGTGGACTGCAGGACCGTGCCGTCGGACATCCGCAGCAGCACCGATCCGCCGCTGCCGCCGGTGACGGACGCGGCCGTCCCGTCGGGCTTCGGCAGCGTCGCGGACTGGCCGCCGACCGTCGACCGGACGACCTCGGGACCGGTCTCCGTCTGCCCGACCGACACCACGTCGCTGTCGTTGACCCACGCGGCGCCGACGGCGTCGCCGGTGGCCGCCTGCACGCGGACCGGCGGACCGAGCCCGGTGGGCGTGCGGTCCCCACTCCGGACGATCGCCATCACGTACAGGGCCGGCCCGTCGGACGTGTCGATGAGCGCGAGTGCCCGGGTGGAGTCGCGGGAGACCTGGAACGAGACCAGGCG